>CAZURY010000233.1:0-4236 GCA_964623145.1 uncultured Desulfobulbus sp.
GGGGCTGCATACCACCTGGTATATCGGGAACAACATTATACCAGCTGGTTGGCATTTCATCTTCACGCAGAACTATTTTCTTCATTTTTTCTCCTTGACAATAAACCACCATGGCTGAAGATATTTATACAATTTCAGCCTGTTTCAACCATTTTTTTTCAACTAAAAAGATTTTGTAGCGCAAAAAGCCCGGGAGCGCAAAATATTTTGTACTTATGGCTAGCTATTTCTCAAACTTCAGGCGCCACTGCCTTGACATCGGTTTTCATAATCCGCAGCATTCTTGCCTGATTCGTTCTTAAACCAAGTACTTTTTCACATAATTCAAACGGGCCGACTCCTGCCCGACCATGTGGATGCACCAGGACTATTTCAATGTTTTCATTTTTCTCATTAAAACTGATCTTCCGGACAAGGGGCCTGATATCCAGAGTCTTACGTTTTCTTTTCCGAAAACGTTCAATAATAAACTCCTTTTCATCTAAAAAGAGCTGTATCCGACGCCGGAATTCCTGAGCCGGGAGGCTCTCCGCACCTGGAAGCGATGACATTCGAACCAGATAGGTTGCCAGCTGGTCCGCCTGTTCTTTACCAAGTACCGCTTTGACGGCATGAACCCGGATTGTTAGCGGAAATTCTCGATTCAGCGCTGCAATAACCTCGGCCGGGTCTCCAATCGGACGGGCAAAATCCACCTGAAAGTGTTCAACCATGCTCTCCATACCCACCGGTAATGCCTGGCTGAACGATACCCTGGGTGAGGGATTGTATCCCTTGGAAAAGAGGACGGGGAGACCGGCCCTCCGCAGAGCACGAAAAACCAATTGCAGCAAATCCAAATGGCCATAAAAACGGCTCGCTCCCAACCTGGAATAGTGGATTGCATAGCGAAAAGAAAGTTCTTCGTTTTGTGCAGGACGTGATGCAGGTACCGCAGTTGGACGCGGGCAGGTTTTGACTGTTTGCGGATACAGTGTCTCAAAATCACAAAGTCCGCACTTCCGACACCCCTGGTTTCGGCAGTCCGGCGTATAGCTCCTGTCAAGGGCCCTCTCCCATTCCCGTTGAAGGAATTGCCGATCAACGCCGCAATCAAGATGATCCCAGGGCAGAGGTTCATCAAGCGACCTTGGCCGCAGATATGCATTCAGGTCAATACCACATTGCTCGGCGGCGTGTTGCCAGTTTTCCAGGCGAAAATGCTCAGACCAGCCATCAAGGCGCACCCCGGACCGCCAGGCTGTTTCAATAAGTTGTGAGAGTCTGCGATCACCCCGGGAAAAAACGCCTTCCAGCAATGAGGTATGGGCGTCATGCCATTTAAGCTTAAAACCCTTACGGGGCAGAATTTTCTTCAAACGGTCCAGGCGGGCCTTGGCGGATTCAAGATCCAGTTGGCCGTGCCACTGAAACGGTGTGTGCGGCTTGGGAACAAAGGCGGCAACACTGACATTGATCTGTACCCTGCCCCGTCCTCCGGCCTGGTTCCTGGCTTTTTTAGCAAGCTCGACAATGGCCTCTACATCTTCCTCGGTTTCCGTGGGCAGACCGATCATAAAATAAAACTTTATCAGGTTCCAGCCGGCGCCAAAGGCATCTCGGCAGGTAGCCAGCAGATCCTCCTCGGTAATCCCTTTATTGATGACCTCACGCAGGCGATCGGTGCCGGCCTCGGGCGCGAGGGTGAATCCGGTTTTACGAACCCGTTTAATCTGGGCAATGACTTCCGGGGTCAGGGTACCCACACGCATGGAGGGCATGGATACGGAGACATACTCGTCGGCAAACCTGTTCATAAGGGCAGTCAACACCTCGGGTAGACAGGAATAATCACCGGTGGACAATGACAGCAGGGCCAGTTCATCAAAACCGCTGTTTGCTATCCCCTGCTCCGCAAGCTCAAGGATATCTTCCACACTGCGTTCACGTACCGGCCGGTAAATCATGCCTGCCTGGCAGAAACGACAGCCCCTGGTGCATCCCCGAGCAATCTCAATGCCAAGACGATCATGAACAGGCTTGACGATCGGTACCAGCGGCCGGCTTAAAACAGAGGGTTCCGGAAGCCGGGGCAGCACCCGGCGCCGTACACGTTCATAGCCTCTTTTATGGGACTGCATACCGACAAATTTTCCATCCCTGTAACCAGGTGTAAACAGGGAAGGAATATATACTCCACTAATTCTGGCCATACGGTTGAGAATGGTGTTTTTATCGACACCCTGCTGTTTCGCTGCAAGGAGACACTCTCCGAGTTCAACAATGATTTCCTCGCCGTCGCCAAGAACAATGGCATCAAAAAAAGCAGCCACCGGCTCCGGATTCAGACCACACGATCCACCGCCGATCACCAGTGGGTAGCTGTCATCACGATCGCAGGCCCGAAAGGGTAACCCTGCCAGATCAAGTACCGTGAGGATGTTGGTATAGCATAGTTCGTAGGGAAGCGTGAAACCAAGGACATCGAAATCAGACAGGGGCCGATGGGACTCCAGGGCAAAAAGAGGCAGCCCTGATGTACGTAACTGCTCTTCAAAATCAATATCAGGTGCATAGCAGCGCTGTGCAAGAAAGCGTTCATCCTCATTGAGAATATGATAGAGAATCTGCAATCCCTGATGGGACATTCCTATCTCATAAAGGTCCGGAAATATAAGGCAAAAATGAACGGAGGCCTCATCCCAGGGTTTGTTGACTGCATTAAGCTCTCCACCGATATACCGACCCGGTTTTTTAACCAGGGGCAGAATTGCCTCAACAGAAGAGAAAAGTGCGTCCCCTGTGAGTGACGAATTTTTATAGGTATCGCCAGCATTTCCTTTGACGGTTGATCGCCCTGGTTCACTCTTGGAAGTTATCTCTTGTTTCATTGACTTTATTACATTTTTTGCGTAAACTTTTTACAGTAAGGTTCCTGATGATGCAACTGTGCGAACCATTGTTCCATACTGTTGTAAAATACGCAGTAAAGATAGAAGATACGCCCGCCGGGATGATTGTATCCTAAACAAGAACCGTAGTCCTTCTCAATGAGTCCAGCTATGAAAAAAATATCCGGCCTAAGCCTGTTTCTCTACTTGTTCCTGACAATCTTTCTGCCTGCTGTTCACGCTGCAGAGACGCCGACCCTGGAAAGCATCGATTTCAAGGCAATCGATACAGACAAGGAACAGGTAACATTTAAACTCAATGGCACCTATATTCCAAATATCTTTGCTATCAAAGGAAAAAATCCACGGGTCGTCTTTGATTTTCCTCAAACAGGAATCGCAAAAACGATGCCCAACAGCATTAAGACCGATGGAACATACATAAGACAGATTAGAATAGGATTGCACACCGGGCAAAATCCCAAGACGAGGGTGGTTTTTGACCTGACCGGGGAGCAAAAAATTGATTTCAACCAGAATTTTGACAGGGAAACCAATGCACTGACAATATTGATCTTCCCTGCAAAAAGCACGGCGGAGAAGGCGACGGCGACCGCAGGAAAAGTGAAAAAAACCGCAGCAACTACGGCCGGCACACCTTTGCTAAAAAAAGAGGTCGTACCTGTTACTCCCACCCCCAAGCCGCGGCCGACAACGGTTTCATCAACTCCCTTGACAAGTCCAACGACAACAGATCATCAAACCATTACCGACGAAAAACCTGAAAAGCCGACTCAAGCAGTAACTTCGACCACAGTCGCTGCCGGAGCAAAAAAAAAGCAAACAACAGCGCCTGAAAAATCAGCAATCGAAACCGTCAATCCACCTGTAAAGACCGGGCAGAAAATTCCGGTACTGGAATCCGTCTCCTTTGATAATTCTTCCAACCGGGGCGAGATGATCCAGTTTGCTGTGACGGAGTTTCAGCCGCCCACGGTATTTGGTATTGAAGAAGGCCTTCCTCGTGTGGTCTGTGACTTTAAAAACACCCGTGCCGGCGCTTCCCTGAAAAATATAATCAAGGCCAACGGCCGCTATGTCAAAACCATTCGTATCGGTCGACACAAAAACCCTGATAAAATTCGAGTGGTCATTGATCTGGAGGCAAACAATAATTATGACCTTCAACAGGTCTTTTTCAAAGAGGAAAATCTCTTTGTCATTATTGTAAATACAATGCACAATGCTTCTCCTGCAGAGAAAAAAACCGATTAAACGAGCCCTCGGGCACATTAATCCCTAACCCGCATATTTCACAGGTAAGCGAGCCTGCGAGACTCCGGGTAAGCGAGCCTGCGAGACTCCG
>CAZURY010000234.1:0-4227 GCA_964623145.1 uncultured Desulfobulbus sp.
CCTTTATAAAAGCCCTTAGCACACTATGTGTGCCAAGGGCTTTCTTTTTGCAAAGATTAACGCCGATCGCTTCTCCGTCACCTTCACGCATTTCGTGACGACTGTTATGAACTATACTGTTAACTGAAAGTTTTTGAGCTAATATTGTCTGCCTGAACTTTTACAAGGCCCTACTCTGCGGAATAAGTATTGAAATACTGAACAATACGCTCACAGACAGAAGATTTCACAGTGGGTTCCCGCAATTTACCGACCAGGGGCAGTAATTCCTGAACAAGCTTTTTTTCCTCAACGCTCTGAAAACGGCTCATCTGTTTCCCCAACATATACTGTCTCGTCCAAAACTGCGTATTTGTTTCATGACCCTGACAGCCCTGCTGAACCTTGTCGAGCCACAGCCTGACACGTGATTGACCCTGTTGGATTCCGCCTGACCTTGACCGATGAGGGAGAGCGACGGTCTTTCTTTTTCCTGTCCTTTTTCCCTTCTGGACAGTTGTAGATTTCGAGTGGGAATATTTTTTCTCCACCTGCTCCCTCATTTTCATCATCGAGGTCACTGGTGCTAAAGCATCCCCGGAAGTCACGTCATCATCCAGCTTATCTGCCGAGATATTACCTGTTTTCTCCTGTATGGGCGTGGAAACATCCGATCTTGTCTCTTCCTGCGGCGATAAAACCGCTGAATTCTTCTGCTCAAACGTCGTGTTCATTGATCGATGTAAAACCGGGGGCGGGGCTTTGCTGGTAATATTTAAAAACAGAACCACCGAGGCGGCTGCGGCAAGAATGGATCCGGCCCAGGCAAGATGTTTTGGCCGAATAATCGTCTTGCTGTTATCTCGACCTCTGTTCTTTTCCATGGAAAGAACAATTGCAGAAAGTTTCACCCAGTGCTGATAACAATCATCGCAATTCTCCAGGTGCTGAAGATAGCATGCCCTCTCTTCTCCGGAACAAACGCCGTCAACAAGAGCTGCCATATCCTCATCCGAAAGACACGAACCTTTATCGGATCCCCTGCCGGCAAGGGTCAACCCCAACAAGGCCGTCCGTCTGTCAGCATTTTTAGCTCTACTATGTAGTAAATAACGTTTTGCCATAATCAGTCCCCATCCATATATCCTGACGGACAAGTCAATTTTTCTTGTCGGTCGGCAGGAAAGGTCGTACCTGTGGAACATGCGGGTTAGATATGCAGCAATTGCCGCAGTTCATCGCTGATCCCCGCCCTATCAAAATCATTACGCAGCCGGATAAGCAGACGACGCAGTTTACCATGCACCTGATTTGTATTAAGCCCAAGCATCTCCCCTGCCCTGGTCACGGTGAGATCATCCTGAAAACAAAGTTTAAGCAACAACCGTTCTTCACCCTCAAGATTCAGGGAAATATTTTTTAACCAGGCAGAGCGGCCGGAAGCACAGCCAGTCTCCTGCTCCATATTTGTATTGAAGAGCATTTCAAAAAAAATCCTCCGTTCCTGCTCCAGAAGCTGTTTTTCCGGACTAGAGCTTTTTGTCCGGACAGATTCGTCAGGGTGCAATCTTTCGTCATGGCGATCTTCCATGGAGACTTCCTGACCCTGATGGCTGCCGCAATGGACGATACGTTCCAGGATTTTCCAGGCCGCATCTTCCACTTCTTCAGACGAACGGTCATGGGGCGCTTTGCTCATCACTGTTTCCACGGCATCGACCACACCAAGACGCTGCATGCAAAGAAGTTGAAAGAGAAAAAGCCAGATGCCGCCCAGAGCCGTTATCCATGCTGGAGGTCGGAAACGACCATATTTTTTCCGGGAAAAATCCTCAAGAAGTCGAATACAAAGAGAAGAAAGATAGGTGGAAAACTTTGCCCGGCCGCTGAACGCGCGCAGACGACGATAATCATCCTCTTCAAGACGATTGAGTACATAAAGCGCTGCCTCTTCGGCAAGGGTATCGTCTGCAAATCGACGTCCGGCGATTGAATTTATCAAGGGCCAGTGTCCAGTCAGTGCCTGTTTATAATCCGTCAACGCTTTCATTTCTCAGGGAGCAACAATATTTCACCTCTTAAAGATCTGTATGTTCGGGTAATCACGACTTCTCGCCCGTGCTTATCAAAGGGTATCTCCTTCCCGAGAAAAAAACAGCAGAAAAAACGACAAATTTCCCGGTCATGACCGTCACCCTGAGCAGGAACTACAAAAACAGTCAATACAACCCCTGGAGGAACGACATGACACACCGCACACATTTTCTCATTCTTATTCTTTTTGTTGGACTTTTCGGCTGTTCAAACTCCGGTGAGCAATCGGAGATGCACAATGGTGTAAAAGATCATCCTGCCGCATCACCTGTCCATAAGGAGCTTGCCACTGTCAGCGACAAGTCGACAGCAGGGACAAATACGATCATGCAACAAGAATCCGTTGCCTTAAAACGTAAAACCCTGCCCAATTCGTATACGTCCATGGTTGCGCGGACTATGATCGTTGCCGATTCCGTACTACGGACTCCGGCGTCCTGGAACAGAGAATCCTACAACGCCTTGACGGAAAACGGATTTATTGCAACAGGCAATGACTCTCTTTCGACCTTTTCCATCGATGTGGACACCGCTTCATACAGCAATATCAGGCGTTTTATCAATCAGAATACCCTACCACCGGCTGGAGCAATCCGTATCGAGGAAATGATCAACTACTTCTCCTATTCCTATCCGGAGCCTACGGGAAAACATCCTTTTTCAATCACAGGCGAACTCGGACCCTGCCCCTGGAACAAAAACCACAAGCTGGTACGTATCGGTTTGCAAGCCCGAAATATTGCGGCAAATGACCTTCCGCCTTCCAATCTGGTTTTCCTGATTGATGTCTCCGGATCCATGTCACCACCTAACAAACTGCCGCTCTTGAAACAGTCGATGAAAATGCTGGTGCGTCAGCTTGATAAAGATGACCGTGTGTCCATAGTGGTTTATGCAGGTATGGATAGTATTGTTCTCCCGCCAACAGCCGGCTCTGAACAGAAAAAAATCCTGGCCGCCATTGACAGTCTTGGGGCAGACGGTTCTACCCACGCATCCAGTGGTATAATCACTGCTTACCAACTGGCACAACAGGTTTATATGCCAAAGGGTAACAATCGAATAATCCTGGCCTCGGATGGAGACTTTAATGTGGGTGTTACCAGTAGAGGAAAATTACAAAAACTTATCGAAGAAAAACGAAAATCCGGCATTTTCCTTACTGTCCTCGGGTTCGGCATGGGAAACTATCATGATGATACCATGGAAATACTGGCGGATAAGGGTAATGGCAATTATGCCTATATTGACAACCTGCTGGAGGCAAAAAAAGTCATGGTAAAAGAGATGACCGGCACCATGTTTACCCTGGCTAGAGACGTAAAAATTCAAGTTGAGTTTAATCCAGCCAGGATTGCAGCCTACCGGCTTATCGGCTATGAAAACAGAGCGCTGGCCGATGAAGATTTTAACAATGACAAAAAAGATGCCGGAGAAATTGGAGTCGGACACAGGGTCACCGCTCTCTATGAACTCATTTTGACCGGAAGCACAGATGTGCCATCCGTCGACCCGCTTAAATACCGGAAAGTCGCTGGTACAATACAGTCAAAATATCAGGATGAAATCATGACCATCAAGCTGCGCTATAAACCTTTGCACAGTGAACAATCCATTCTTATCAACCGGGTAATCAAGGATAACCAGGCAACGCTTGCGCAAACAAGTGATGATTTTCGTTTTGCCGCTGCTGTTGCCGGATTCGGTATGCTGCTCGAAAAATCGCAATTTACAGGCACCCTTGATTATGACCGGATACTCAGCCTTACCAAACAGGCACGTGGTAAAGATGAGCATGGTTATCGGGCGGAATTTATTCGGCTGGTTGAAACCGCCCAACTGCTCGACAGATAATTACCTGCCCTGGCTGTTTCTTTTTCTTGAATTGAGTTTTTTCCAAGTCCGATGATTTCATCCCGGGCAGGTCGCTGTCCGGGATATTTTTGCCACCTGAATTCAGTAATCAGCAACTGACGACTGCTGTAGCCGGTCTTACTTTCCTGCAGGATACAGACATACCCTCTGGAATAAATTCATCCCCGGCCCATAACCAGATGGGCAGGTTTTTCTGATCGGGAAGACAGCCGAAAAAACGGGCAGCCTTGATAACAAAACGAAACTGTTCCCTGGATAACCGGGCAATCGGGGTCTTTC
>CAZURY010000235.1:0-4181 GCA_964623145.1 uncultured Desulfobulbus sp.
ACGAATTCTCCAGGGCAGATAGAGAAGGGGACTCGTTGATCAATCCGTGATTTTTTACGCCTTTATCAATGGTCAGGACTTCTGCCGTTTTTGTGCTGCTTGAATATTTTCCAGCAGGGAGATGATTTTTGGTTTACCAGGGGTTTCAAAAACATCCTTCCATTCCTGCTCCGTCATCTCCCGGCGGAGGTATTCTTCAACCTTAAAGTAGGCAAACCAGCAATCAAGAATTTTAAAGCAGGGCAGTCCCATGTTTTCTTGCCGACAATAAGCAAAATAGATCTCATGGCCAAGGCGGGGACATCTGATAAGTAATTTGTTGTCCGGGGGGGAAGATGGAAGGTCCATGTCAGGCCTGGACTCTACCGGTTGTAAACAGCTCAAACATCTTTTCAAAGACTACTGGAATAGCAGAAGCCTGAGCTCCCGCCGAGCCGGCATAGGTCTTGGTCAGTTCAAAAGCGCGCTCAAAGGCTTCACTGTATGCAGAATCTTCGGGATGTTGCACCACCTTGATCAATTCCAGGGCCATTTTATCATCCATAGATTTTCTCCTGGGGAACGGTTTTTCTCCCGCGCACATAGGGATTTTCTTTTTTCAACGGATAGAAAAGGTGCTTGTAATGTTGACACAAGAAGTTAACCAACGCAAGGAAATAGCGTTTATCCCGCGACCGGTAAATTGGGTAAAAATTACCCGGAGGAGGAGATGTGCCGGGTATTTTTTTTACGATTGATGAACAAGGTCAGATGAACAAAAAAGACCAATAAAAAAAAGCAACGATTTTTCAGTAAGATATTTTTTTGTTTGAATATGGCATGATGTTGGCATCTAAAAAGGCAAATGACAACATTGAGCAGATGGCAAGAGAGTAAAATCTGCTGATCCTGTTGGCATTTTGTTGTAACATTTCTTCCTTTTCCCCGGCAGGTTCCTCCCCTCCTTTTCCTGCCGGGGTTTTTTTTGTCGTCATACGCAGGTAAACATTTATCTTCGCCTTGACGAAGCTATCCGGAGGTATAATTGTACTTGATATGGTCGTCGCTCTGTTCTGTAGGCAGGGATACATGATGAATGGGCCCATTTAAAATAGGCCATGGGGCGATGTCCGTCGATTTTCATAGCAGTGAAGCGATGTCATTGTTGTGGTTGGGGCAAAAATCCAGCTCCAGTCATA
This sequence comes from uncultured Desulfobulbus sp., assembly GCA_964623145.1. Classification (GTDB taxonomy): domain Bacteria; phylum Desulfobacterota; class Desulfobulbia; order Desulfobulbales; family Desulfobulbaceae; genus DRLX01. The sequence continues at coordinate 1,179 of CAZURY010000235.1, forward strand.
CCGGTTTATTGATTATTGTTTGGAGACAGTCATGGACAGAGTATCAAAAGCAATTGTGTATTCCTTAACCGTGGTATTCGTTTTTTCCTTATTGCTGGTTTCGAGCTCAGGCAGAGCCCTGGCAGGCGATGACGAAAACATTGCCCTGCTGGCCAAGACAGGCAAGGCCTTTGCTGCAGTCGTCAAAAAGGCAGAGGCGGCAGTGGTATATGTCGGAGTTGAGAAATCAGTGCACGTGGCCGGTGGTCAAAACCCCTATGATTTCTTTAATGATCCCTTTTTTGAGCGATTTTTTGGGCCACAATTCAAGCATCCCCGCATTCCTCGTCAGCGCGATTTTAAACAAAGAGGCGCCGGTTCCGGATTCATAATTGCCAAAGACGGTTATATTCTGACCAATAATCATGTGGTGGCGGATGCCGATAAAATTACGGTCCGACTGGCTGATGAGCGTGAATTCACGGCCAAGGTCGTCGGCACGGATCCGCAATCCGATGTCGCGTTAATCAAGATCGACGGCAAGGACCTGCCTGTTTTGCCCTTGGGAAATTCAGACAAGATTCAGGTGGGTGAGTGGGTGATTGCAATCGGCAATCCCTTTGAATTGATGCAAACCGTCACTGTTGGTGTTGTCAGTGCCAAAGGGCGCAACCGGATGGGCATCAGCGAGTATGAAAATTATATTCAGACCGATGCCGCTATCAATCCCGGTAATTCCGGCGGTCCTTTGCTCAACATCCATGGAGAGGCTATCGGCATCAACAGCGCTATCTTTTCAAAAAGCGGCGGCTACATGGGGATTGGCTTTGCCATTCCCATCAATATGGCCAAAAATATTGAGCAACAGCTGTTAGAGCATGGCAAGGTTACCCGGGGCTGGCTCGGGGTAATTATTCAGGACATGAATAAGGATCTTGCTCAGTCCTTTAACCTGAAAACCGACAAAGGGGTACTGATCTCGGAAGTCAGCGAGAAATCGCCGGCGGACAAAGCCGGTCTCAAGCAGGGGGATGTCATACAGGCCATTGATGGCAAGGCCGTGGAAAATGTCGCTGGTCTGCGCAATATTATAGCCATGACCGCACCGGGAACGAAACTGGTATTAAAGGTTATCCGCGACGGTAAAACCTACAGTATTCCGGTCACCATCGGTGAGCAGCCCGCAGATTTTGAATCGATGTCCAAGTCGGCAGGCGCTTCACCCCTGGCCAACATGGGGTTGAGCCTGCAGAATCTGACTCCTGAGCTGGCCGACCAGTTTGGCTACCGGAAGGGGCAGGGTGTCCTGATTGCCGAAGTTGATCCCGAGAGTCCTGCCGGACGGGTAGGGTTACAGGCCGGACAACTGATTGAAGAGGTAAACAAGGTCCGGGTCCATAATCTCGGCGAATTGAAAAAGGCCCTTCGTCGTTCAAAACACAAGAAACAGGTTCTGCTCAGAGTTCGTGCCGGTCAGTACAGCCAGTACGTTGTTCTAAGAGCTGAATAATCCTTCCCTTTGCCCCGGCGCCCTGATGGGTGCCGGGGGTTTTTATTTTTCCATGCCACGCTCCCATGTCCGACAGTTTAGCAGCCCTCATTGCATCCATCCGCAGTTTTGCCGACGAGCGTAACTGGGAACAGTTTCACAGTCCCAAAAATTTGTCCATGGCGCTCATCGTCGAAGCCGGTGAGTTGCTGGAGCATTTTCAATGGCTGAGCGAGCAGGAGAGCAATGCTCTAACCAACAGGCAAAGGGAAGAAGTCGCCCTGGAGATGGCAGACGTCCTTATTTATCTTTGCCGGCTCAGTGATCGTCTGGGTATTGATCTTTTAGCGGCGGCAGAAAAAAAGATGCGGCTCAACGGAGAAAAATATCCGGTTGAACAGGCTCGCGATAGTTGCCAAAAGTATACTGCCTGGAAGGACAACTTGTGAAAACCGTCCAGGCAGCCCTTTCTTTTTTCCTTCCGGAGAGGCACATTGCCGGGATCGTTCCGGTCAGTGGCGGTAATGTCAATGATTCCTACTGCGTTCATCTTTCGTCCGGTGGGCGTTTTCTGTTACAGCGACTCAATCCGTCCGTATTCCCGGAGCCCGGGCGGGTTATGGAAAATCTGCAGCGTGTGACCGCCCATCTCTGTCGGGAAGCACAGACAACGCGCATGTGCTCAATTCAAATACCGAAAATGATACAGTCGCCGACAGGAACTGCGGCGTTTAAAGACGATTCCGGGAGCTACTGGCGACTGTTCACCTGGATTGAAAATTCACGAGCTATTCAGGTTATAGAGTCAACAAACCAGGGCAGGGAGATCGGTCGTTTACTTGGATGTTTCCACCGGCTGCTGATGAATTTTGACCCGGATACTCTCCATGATCCCCTGCCCGGTTTCCACAAGACAACTCGCTATCTGCAACAGTATGATCAGATCAAAAAAGAAAAATCGCTGTCACTTGAATCAGAACGTCAATGCGCCGCCTTTATTGATGCCTTTCGCAGCCGGGAGGGTATTTTAGAAGATCATCGTCAAAACCTGCGTTCTTCTCTTATTCACGGTGATCCCAAAGCGGCTAACTTTCTCTTTGCCCGGAACAGTGACACCGCCATCAGCCTCATCGATCTTGATACGGTTATGCCGGGGCTCCTGTTGTATGATCTTGGTGACTGTCTGCGCTCCTGCTGTAATTCCGCAGGCGAGGAAATATGCAATTCGTCCGAAATCCTTTTTAGTGGGGAAATGTTTGCGGCCCTGCTGTCGGGATACTGCGACCAGGCCCTGGCCCTTCTTGGTGAAAAAGATCAGGAACTTCTTGTTGACGCCGCATTTCTGATCAGTTTTGAACTGGGGTTGCGCTTTTTCACTGACCATCTCGCCGGCAACCAGTACTTTAAAGTGGAGCGGCAGGGTCAAAACCTGGACAGGGCTCTTAATCAACTCTATCTTGCCGCTTCCATTGATAAACAGAGAAGCACTCTTGACCTTTTGCTGCAGCAGGTTATTATTGCCGCCAGTCGTTAAC
>CAZURY010000236.1:0-4178 GCA_964623145.1 uncultured Desulfobulbus sp.
GGGCGAAATAAAAATCGCGCAATTTAGGTGAAGAATAGAGATTCCCGGCCCTTTCCGATCCTGTGACCCAGATCAAAATCAAAACTATTTTTAGAAAGTAGCGGCCCCCGCCATTGCCTGCTGGTAAATAGCGACAATATCATCCCTTGAAGGCTGCCGGGGATTATTGTCAACAGGACGGGCGACAGTTAGGGCTATGTCTGCCATTTCATGGAGCTTGTCGGACGGAATTGCCAGAGTTTGCAGACTGGAGGGAATACCAAGATCTCGATTCAGTAGATGCAGCTCTTCCACCGTCACCTCAGCGGCATCTCGAAGTGAAAGCCCCTGGACATCTTGACCAAGCATGCCGGCAAGCCGTGCATGCTTTTCCAGGTTGCCGATAAGATTATATCTTGTCACAAAAGGAAGGAGCACTGCATTGGCCAGGCCATGGGCAATACCGAACATCCCTCCGAGTGGATAGGCCATGGCATGAACAAGGCCGACCCCGGCTATGGCCAGTGCTTTGCCGCCCAGCAGGCTGCCGAGCAACATGTTGGTCCGTGCCTGGATATTTCTTCCATCTGCATAGGCAGCCCTGATATTCTCGGCAATCAAGGTGATAGCTTTGGTGGAATACATCTCCGAAATCGGATGGGCCTGTATGGATGTATAGGCCTCAAGGGCATGGGTCAGGGCATCAATGCCGGTGGTTGCCGTAACCTGGGGGGGAAGGCTCAGTGTCAGTTCAGGGTCAAGCACGGCAACATCGGGGTAGAGAGGATCACCATTCATCCCGCCCTTTGAGCCTGTTTCCTCATTTATGAAAACCGCTGTGAAGGTTACCTCGGCGCCGGTGCCGGCTGAAGTGGGTATCATAATCTTTGGAACACCTGGCTTGGCAATCTTGTCGATACCTAAATAATCAACTGCCCGGCCGCCATTGGTCAGAAGAATGCTGATCGCCTTGGCAACATCCATAGCCGACCCCCCGCCAACCCCGATCACACAGTCACATCCGGTATCTCTGGCCAGTTTTGTGCCATTATCGGCAAGTTGCAATCCAGGTTCCGGATCAATATGATCATAAAGAGTAAAATTAATGCCGCTTTCCTGCAGCGGGCGGCGGATATTTTTATCCAGTCCTGCGGCAATCAGGCCTGGATCAATGACAAGCAGTGGCTTTTTCCCGCCGAATTTTGACAGTATCTCCGGAATGCTTTTTACAAGACCGGCGCCAAAATGAATTTCTGTTGGTTGAGTGATTGAAAAAGATTGTAGTGGCAACATGTTATACCTTATCAAGTGTAGAGTTTGGGAAGGGATGGCGCTGTTATTGCCCCGGTAAAAGATATCGTTTAAAACGAAATGCCAGATGGACAAAAAGTCCAACCCGGTTCCGGCAATTGTTCGTTGTGGCTGCCGAACATGTGCAAACCATGCGGGTTACAGAAGAGAACTTCTCCTTTTTTTGGTCCGCTTACCGGTAATAAGCCCAATAAGCCAGCCCAGTAAAAGAACGCCTGAACCTGCAAGAAACCAGATTATCGAGGAACTTTTTTTCAGGCCGGTATTTTCCAGCTGTAGATCAGCGAGATGTTTATTAATATCTTTTATCTGCCTGCGTGCAAGGGCAAGTTCTTTTTTTGTGCTGACCACATCAGTGGTGTCCTGCTGTAATTGAATATAGTCGGCCTTGGCAGCGTCCCTGGCTGCAAGACAATCGGTCAGCTCCTGTTCTGTCTGGTGATGGGCGCGAGCCAGGTCATTGAGACGGGTTTCGGTTTGCGACAGTTTCTCTTTTAATGCATTGTTATTTTGCTTAAGCTGGGCAACTTGTTCCTGTAGAGGTTTGTCACGACTTAAATAACGCTTGAGAATCCATCCCTCCTTACCGCCTGCTAATCTGATTCTTGCCCATTCGTTATTTTTCTTCAGCAGTGTAACCTGAGTGCCATCACTTACGACGGCAATAATTTTATAATCATTTCCCTGGCCGCGTCGTAGAGGAACTTCCGCACTGGGCTGCACATACCAGCCACCGGCAGACAGGGTTGTTGTTGGTACGCAAAAAGCCAGGAAAAATATAAAAATAATAGCAATGATACTCTTATTCATAGAGAAAAATTGGGCTGGTTTTTAATGAGTCCACAGAAAAATTTTAAATATACGCCCAAATCCATACCATATTTTTTTCGGTTTGACCAGAAACCCACAAATAGATCGGGAACCGGCAGGCGAGGTATTTCCGTGTAACTCCTCACCGGGCAAATAACTATCTGTTTTCTTTAATTTAGAGCTGTAAACGTTTACAGGCAGTGCATATTTACGCAGACGCGTTTGTTCGCAGGTAAGCGAGCCTGCGAGACTCCGGGTAAGCGAGCCTGCGAGACTCCGGGTAAGCGAGCCTGCGAAACTTCGATAACCCGTTATTCGGGCAGGCGTGTTTCAGCAAAGATGGCGTGGCTGTGAGTAGTTACATTTCCTTCTTGTCGCTTGTGAGACGTTCAGACTTGTGAAACGAATTATCTCTCTACCCGGTTTTTCTCACATCATCATGTGTCGGAAAATAAGTAGAAAAAAAATATATTGGATCCTAAATTGAGTGATTTTCATTTCGCTCCAGGCTGCAGATTGGGGATGAAACGCTCAATGAGGATAATAGTTCTTGTCAATATCCTTTACGTTGATTCAGGTTGGTTTTTTTTTCATTTTCTGCCGGGCAAATTCTCGCATATCAAGGGCCTGGTCGGATTCATCAATAATCTCACGGCCAATAATTTCTTCTATGATATCCTCCATACTTATTACTCCAGTGGCGCTGCCATATTCATCAACCACCACGAAGAGGTGTTGATGACGCTCAAAAAAATCCACGAACACCTTGTTGAGAGGTGCTGTTTCCGGTACAAAGTAGACAGGTTGCATGATGTCGGCCAGCAGGCTTTCATAGTTGTTGTCGGCTGCTGCCATAAACACGTCCCGACTGAGGACTATACCCTCAATTCTATCCTGTTCACCGTCAAAGACCGGAGCCCGGCTGTGCATACGCCATTGTTCATCAAATTGAGCTGCTTCACCAATAGTAAGGTTTTTATCGAGCATGAAAGTGACGGTCCTCGGGGTCATTACCTGACGAACTGAAATATTATTTAACTTGAGTATATTGGTGATTACTGTTTCCTGGTCAGGTTCGATTTCACCGGATTTAAGGGAAAGACGGGCAATGGTTTGCAGCTCTTCAGCGGAAATTTGTTGTTCGGAATTTTTCCGGGGTACAAGCCGGGTTATGGCCTTGCAGAAAATGATTATAGGCTTTAACACTATAACCATGATGTGCAGAGGAAAAACAATGATGGGACCCAACTGTCTTGCATACACGACACCGACGGTTTTTGGTAGGATTTCCGAGAACAGGAGGATCGCCAGAGTGAAAGACAAGGAGAACCAGAGCAGGCTGTTTTGCCCGAAAACAGCAACAGCAGCAGCACCGGCAACCGAGGCGCCGATAGTGTTTGCGATGGTATTGAGGGTGAGTATGGCTGTGATAGGCTGGTCAATACTCTCCTTCATCTTTTGCATGATTTCAGCTTGATGGGGATGTTTCTCTTTCATCAGTTCAACCTGGCCGACGGAAAGAGAATATAAAACCGCTTCAAAAACACTGCACATGGCAGAGATAAGAACTGCAGAGGTGACTGCAAAAATAAGCAGGGTAAACACTGTAATCTCCTGAAAAATGTTTAATAAACAGCCTTTAAGGCTATCTTTGTCGCAGACAATGTGTTCTAAATTGAGCGATTTTCATTTCGCCCAAACTCACTCGTTCCACCACGCCCATGGCATGGTGGAACGAGGATACCTTTTTGGTTCCGGCTTTGCCGGGTTAGGTGTATATTGGCGAGGTCATGTCACAACTGGTCTCGAACCTCCTTCCTTCATATTACTGTAAAAATGATGACTTGCCAATTGAGGTTGACGCGATGATAGTATATGCTTGGCTGCCTGTGAGCGCTTACAAAAATTCTCCTGATTCACGGGCTATCTTCACGGGGGTATGGGGCTTTTGTGGCAGGGAAGTGTTGCGTCTCGTTGTGGCCGTCCATCCAAAGTCTGCGCTTACCTGGTCCTTGCACCTGCTGTACCGGAATTAGTATATGATGGGTGAAGAAAGACTGTGAAACGCTCAATTTGAG
>CAZURY010000237.1:0-4170 GCA_964623145.1 uncultured Desulfobulbus sp.
CAAACCGTTTTCGCTGTCCTGAATCGGCCCTTGTCAGCGAGCTGGCCACAGGCCGCAGAGATGTCGGCCCCCCGGCTTTGGCGGATAAATGCAGTATAGCCTCGATCCCTGAGTATTTTTTGAAAGGCAAGGATCCGGCTTTTTGATGGACTGATATATGGAGATCCGGGGGCGGGATTCATTGAAAGCAGATTGATTTTGCATGGAATATCCGCCAGCAGTCCGGCAAGGTTTTCAGCCGCCTCATCACTGTCGTTAATTCCCTTAAGCAAGGTATATTCAAACATTATTCGCTGCCGCTTTTTATGCGGAAACCGCCTGCATCCTGCAAGGAGTTCTGCGATTGAATATCTGGTGTTGACAGGCATGATTTTGTTTCTTGTCGCATCATCAGCAGCGTGCAGAGAAATGGCAAGGTTAACATTTGTTTCTTCGCCCAGGCGTATCATTTGCGGAACCAGGCCGCATGTTGAAACAGTGATGCGCCGACTGGAAAAATCCAGGCCCCGTTGCTCGGTCAGGATGGAAAGGGCATCAAGTAGATTGTCCATGTTGGCGAGCGGCTCGCCCATTCCCATGAAAACAAGATTGGTCAGGCGTCCTTTGTCAGCATAAAGGGCATGGTCGCGGACTGCGCAAACCTGGTTGATGATTTCAGCGGTTGTCAGGTTGCGGCTAAAACCCATGGCGCCGGTCAGGCAAAAACGGCAACCCATGGCGCAGCCTACCTGGGAGGAAACGCAGAGCGTATTTCGGTCCTCTTCCGGAATGAGGACGGATTCAATCATCAGGCCATCATCAAGGGAAAAGCCAAACTTTACGGTCCCATCCATGGATGTTTCAGTGATTGGGTTTGAAAATCGGGATATATACGCGTGTTTGGGGAGAAGGGTGCGGAATTCTTTTGCCAGATCGGTCATCTCGTAAAATTCAGTTATATCGGGTCGGTAGATCCAGGCCAGGATCTGACGGCCGCGAAAAGCCGGCTGGTCAAGTGATTCTACAAAGGAAATCAGTTGTTCCTGGGTCAAATTTTTCAGGTCTGTTTTTAAGGCAGTGGTTGACATTCCGGTCACGCTCCTGGAAAAGGTACTGATGGGCAGCTCGAGTTAGAGGGCTCGAAGATACTCAGGCTTAATGTCCATGGCTCCGGATAATGCCTGGTCAATTATGGCCAGAAATTTTTTTCTGTCCCTGGGCAGGCGTCCATCAAGTTGAAAATAATTAGATGCATGGTTTGCCTGTAACAGGGATCTGAAATCAGAAAGCCCTGCAATTAAGGTACGGAGTTCAAGGAAGAGCTGTCGTTTGCCCGGCAGTGAGAAACGCCCCTGCCGGGCCATCCTTCCGAGTTCCGTATTCTCAAGCAGCATCAGGGTCAAAATTGCAATTTGCGATGGCTGCATTCGATTGAGTACTTCAGCGGTATCTTGTGCGTGGGCCAGGGAGGCCTTTGGTTCGGCGCCAGCCAGCCCCAGCAGACAGGTAACCGACAGGAAAAGGGAAGCCCGGCGGACGCGCCTGCCTGCAGTCACCATCTCGCTGGAAGTCACGCCCTTTTTTACTGCAGCAAGAATGAGATCATTTCCGCTTTCCAGCCCCATGTAAATACGCCCAAGCCCGAGTTCCTTCAATTCACAAAGCTGCCTGTCGGAACGTTCAAGAATATCCCGACATCCTGCGTACAGGCCAACGCGGCGCACCCATGGCAATTTTTGACGAATTGTAGTCAGGAGTCGTACCAGAAAAGGATGGGGCAGCGCCAGGGCATTACCGTCAGCAAGAAAGATGGTTTTCTGCCGGCGGCAGTATCTGGCAGCAAAATCGATATCCTGTTTAATATCAACATTCCTGCGAAGGCGAAACGGCTTATCCTGATAGGCCCCGCAAAATGTGCAATGGTTGTGGGAACAGCCAAGACTCACCTGGAGAATGATTGAGTTTGCCTCGCTGGGAGGACGTATGACTGTTCCTTCATACTGCATGACATGCAGCCCCTGATCACTTACCTTTTGTCAACCGTTGGTCTTGGCAAAGTCGGCCATGAAATCAACCAGCCGGCTGACACCTTCCTCGGGGAAGGCATTGTAAATAGAGGCCCTGCAACCACCGATTGATCGGTGTCCTTTCAAACCGTTAAAGCCGACAGCGGCAGCCTCGGCTATAAATTTTGCCTCCAACTCAGGGGTCGGCAGATTAAAGGATATATTCATCAGGGAACGAGAGTCCTTCTCAGCATGTCCCAGGTAAAAATCCGTTGCATCAATTGCCTCATAGAGCAACCCGGCCTTACGGCGATTTCTCTGTTCCATGGCCTCTACGCCGCCTTGTTCTTTCAGCCAGCGCATGACCAGACCAACGCAATAAATGGCAAAACAGGGAGGGGTGTTAAACATGGATCCCTTGTCCGCATGTGTTTTATATCGCAACATGGTGGGCACCGTGTCTGGTGTTTTGTCCAGCAGGTCTTCGCGGATAAGAACAATGGTTACCCCGGCAGGGCCCATATTTTTCTGCGCCCCGGCAAAAATAATACCAAACCTGTTCACGTCCACAGATCTTGACAGAATGTCTGAAGACATGTCGGCAACAAGCATGGTTTCAGTATCCGGCATCTCGGCAAACTGTGTACCGTAAATGGTGTTATTTGTAACAAAATAGAGATATTCACTTTCAGGATCAACCGTATATTCATCACCCCGGGGGACCTTGTTAAAAGTGGTTTTTTCACTTGAATAGGCCACCTCTATATCCCCAAAAAGACGTGCCTCTTTAATGGCCTTTTTCGACCAGGTTCCGGTATTGAGGTAGGTGGCTTTTTTCCCTTCACCCAACAGGTTCATGGGGATCATGAAAAACTGAGAGGATGCGCCACCCTGGAGAAAAAGAACCTTATAGTTTGTCGGGACATTGAGCAGCTGTCGGATGAGGGTTTCGGTTTCTTCGGCAACGGCCATAAATTCCTTGCTGCGATGACTCAGCTCAATAAGGCCGATTCCAGTATCCTGAAAATTAACAATATCACCGGCAGCCTTCTGTAAAACGGAATAGGGGAGGGTGGCAGGCCCGGGGCTGAAATTATAAATCCTCTCTGGCATAATCTTCTCCTTGGTTATGACGAAACATGGTCAAAATTTACACCTAACCTGAGCGTTTCACCCCCAATCCGCAGGCCTCGGAGTCTCGTTCCTCGCTTACCTGCGCTGCCACGTGTAGGCTTAACTACGGGAAAGCGAAGACTCCGATGAAACAGCACAAAACCTGTAGGTTGGGGCGAAATGAAAATCGTTCAATTCAGGTTACAGCATTGTAGTTCTCTATTACAGTCGGCTCTGTCGCAGGGCCTCATACAAAACAATACCAGCGCTCATGGCAAGGTTAAGGCTGCGAATATTGTGATTTTGCATGGGGATGGTATAACAACGCTCCCGGTACAGCGCAAGAATTTCTTCGGGTAGCCCTTTTGTCTCTTTACCGAAAATAAGCCTGCTGCCGGCATGAAAAGAGGCATGAGTATAAGGACGATTTGTCTTGGTTGAGAAAAAAAATAAATTTTGTTCATCCTGCGCTTCAAGAAAGGTATCAAAGTCAGGCCAATGTTTGATGTTGACAAACTGCCAGTAATCAAGACCGGCCCTTTTTAAGTGCTTGTCATCGGTACTGAAGCCAAGGGGATGAATGAGATCGAGTACTGCATTGGTTGCACCGCACAACCTGGCAATCGAACCTGTATTGGGGGGTATTTCAGGCTCAACGAGTACGATATGCATACGATGTTCTGAAGAAAAATCTGATGGCGTTGGTTGGTTTTTCAAGGAAGTGTTACCGCTTTCGGTTAAACCTGAATCCTGCAGTCGTCATGCGGCCTTCGCCGCATCACTGTCCTCCATTGGAACCTGATACCGGCACATCTGCTACGTCAGCTTCACCATTTTCGTGTACGATGTATTTCAATACACCTGTGCCGAAAATGGCTCGGAGTCTCGCAGGCTTGCTGACCTGCTTCCTTGCATCTGCACCAGTCTCAACGTTCTCGGCGCACAAACAACTGCATGATTTAGGTTGAATTGAGTTGCAAAAATAGAAATACAGTTTACATTTTATAATTCAGCCTTTTACATTGATTTTCAATGAAAGACAATTTTTTGTTGTTGTTATGATGAATAAATG
>CAZURY010000238.1:0-1435 GCA_964623145.1 uncultured Desulfobulbus sp.
TTGATCGCCGGGTCTTACAACTCTGCGGAAACGTACCTTGTCCAGACCGGCAAAGTAAACCAGTCGATCACCTATCTTTTCCTGTGCAGATAGATAGGCCAGGATACTGCCGACCTGGGCCATGCCCTCAAGAATCAAAACACCGGGCATAACCGGTTCACCTGGAAAATGACCCTGAAAAAACGGCTCCCCCATGGAGACATTCTTCAGGCCGGTTATGGTCTTGCCGCCTTCGATGTCAAGGATCCGGTCAACCATAATAAAGGGATACCTGTGCGGTAGCAGATCAAGTATCCCTCGAATATCAATTGGCATTTCTATGCTCTTAGCCGCACCATTCATTATTTACTCCCTCTCTGCTCTTGCTGGAGTTCCACCTGAAGCTCATCCAGTTTGCGTCTCAACCTGCGAATTTCTTTTAACATCTCTGGCAGTCGCCCATACACGGCAGCGGATCTTTTCCATTTTCCCACCTCAATTGCCGGCACACCACCAACAACAGCGCCTTCAGGCTGATCATTATGCACACCGCCCATGGCGGCTACAACAACACCATCGCCAAGACTGATATGATCCGCCACACCGGCTTTAGAGGCAAGAATTACATTGCGTCCGAGTTTGGAACTGCCGGCAATGCCTGCCTGGGCGACAATAATACTGTTTTCCCCGACCTCCACATTATGGCCGATCATTACCTGGTTATCCAACCGGGTCCCGGCGCCGATATGGGTGACCCCGAAGGCTGCGCGGTCTATACAGGAACCGGCGCCCACCTGCACACCATCATCAAGTCGGACAATACCAACCTGCGGTTTGCTCACATGAACGCCGGTGGCGCGATCAGTGGCAAAACCAAAGCCGTCGCTGCCTATTACCGCGCCATGAAAGAGCACCACCCGGTCACCAAGAATGCAGCCATGGGCGACTATTGCCCCGGCATGAAGAATGCAGTCAGCACCGATCTCCACATCATCTTCAATGATCACACCTGATTTAATGGTAACCCGGTCGCCGATCCGCACCCGATCTCCGATGGACACAAGGGGGCCGATGGAAACCTGATCGGAAATCGTACAATTTTTTCCGATAACCGCAGTTTCATGGATGCCCTGCGCTATAAAAGGAGCGGCCAGCAGATGGTTATGGATGATGGCTTCAGCCAGCCCTGGATCATCAACCACAATCTGCGCCATAGCCAGACCTTCTATTTGCCGGGGAACGATACAGCCGCTTGCCCGGCACCCATCAAGCCGGGCGGATTGATGGATGTCTGTAAGAAAGGTCAATTCTCCGGGCCCAGCCAGATCAATACTGCTCAGTCCTGTTATCCGAATGTCCTCATGCTCATCGCCGACCACTTTACCCCCAACAAGGGCGGCCAGTTCCTGCATGGTATATGATTTTGCCATCATCCTTTGCTGGTAAAATAGAACCT
>CAZURY010000238.1:1535-4152 GCA_964623145.1 uncultured Desulfobulbus sp.
CAGTTACTCGTAAAGAAAAACAGGGCTGCATCGCTGCTGAAATTCAGCCAACTCGTTTTGCCAGGCGTGTTCAATCTCATAAATATCCACACCCTGTTCAACGGCCCTGCGCACTTTTCCGTCACCAATGATCAGGTCCATGGGCAGACGTTCAAACTCATATTCATAGGGCGGCTTTTTATAGGAAAAATCATCAGGATAGAGATTCAACAGCGCCTGCAGCAGGACAAGGGCTGTACGATAAGGTCTAAACGAATGCATATCCGTAACATGCAGCTGAAACCCGCAGCAACCCGTCTGCGCCCACTTGCCCGATGTCGGCTCAAAGACCAGAGGACGAAGCAGACAGCCCGGCAGTTTGGCTCCATTAACTTCAGCCTGCACTTCATCCAGGTCTAGAAACGGCGCCCCGAACAGTTCAAAGGGTAGCGCTGTCCCCCTGCCCTCGGATATATTGCTTCCCTCCCAGATGACCTGACCGGGATAGACCAGAGCTGTTGCAAAGGAGGGCATATTGGGAGAAGGAAACACCCAGGGCAACCCGGTTTGCGAAAAAAGCATAGCACGCCGCCAACCATGGACCCGAATAACTTCCAGGTCCGCTCCGATCTCCATCTCACGATTGCAGAGCAAAGCAAGCTCGCCCAGACTCAGGCCATGACGCATGGGAATGGGATGCAGGCCAACAAATGAAGTGCAATCATTTGCCAGCATATTGCCTTCGACCTGCCCACCAAGCGGATTGGGGCGATCCAGAATCACCACCCCGGTTCCGGTCTCGGCTGCAGTCTGCAGACAGTAGACCACAGTCCATATAAAGGTATAAACCCGGGTGCCGACATCAACAAGATCAACAAGCAGCAGATCAATATCCGCAAACATGGAAGCATACGGCTTGCGAGTCTCGCCATACAGGGAGTACACCGGCAATCCGCTGACCGGGTCGATGTCGTGTTCCGACTCAACCATGTTATCCTGTTTGGCGCTGAAAAAACCGTGCTGGGGTGAAAACAGGCAACAGAGTTGTCCCGGGAAACGCTTCATAAGCAGATCCCGGCTATGGCGAAGACGACTGTCGGTAGATGCCTGGTTGCAAAGCAGGCCCAGACGTTTACCGGAAAATTTTTTCGGCGGCAATGCCAAAACAGCCTCAAGGCCTGTGCGAACTCTTTTTATTTGCACGCTTCAACTGCTCCTATTCCACAGTCACGCTTTTTGCCAGATTTCGTGGCTGGTCGACATCACAGCCCCTGCGATTGGCAATTTCATAGGAAAGCAGTTGGGCCGGAATCGTGTAGAGCAATGGATTGAGTTCCTCATGCACCTGCGGCAGATAAAGAACGTCACCGGTGAGTGAGGCAAGATGCTCATCCCCTTCAGTACCTATCAACAGCAACCGACCCTGACGGGCCTTGATTTCCTCAACATTGGAAACCGATTTTTGATAGACGGAATCCTTGGGTACCAGGGCCAGTACCGGCATATCTTTATCAATAAGGGCAATCGGGCCATGCTTGAGTTCACCGGCGGCATATCCCTCGGCATGAATATAGGAAATTTCCTTGAGTTTCAGCGCCCCTTCCAGAGCAATAGGAAAATTCAGTCCCCGGCCGACAAAGAGAAAATCACGGGCATTATAATAGTCCTCGATCAGCACCCGGATATTTTCCTGCAATAACGGAAGCACCTCCTCGATGACCGCCACAGTCTGCAATAATCCATTACCCATCTCCTTGATCTGCTCGAGAGTAAGCGTATCACGGATCCGGCCCATATACAGGGTGAAAAGAAACAGGGCCGACAACTGGCAGGTAAAGGCCTTGGTCGAGGCCACGCCGATTTCGGGCCCGGCATGGGTGTAAATCACACCGTCTGCCTCCCTGGTCATCGTTGAGCCGACAACATTGCAGATTGTCAGCACTTTGGAACCAAGTTTGGCTGCTCTCCTTATTCCGGCCAGGGTATCGGCTGTTTCACCCGACTGGGAGATGGCGATGGTCAATACTCTGTCCGAGAGCAACAATCTGCGGTAACGAAATTCCGAGGCGATGTCCACCTCGACCGGAATGCCAACCCATTTTTCTATCCAGTATTTGGCAACAAGAGCCGCATGCCAGGAAGTACCACAGGCCACCAGGGCAATACGATCAATTTTTTTCAATGCATCTTCATCCAGGCCTATTTCGGGTAGATCCACTTCCCCGGTATCGGGAACAATGCGACCGCTGATGGTATTGAGAATGGCCTGGGGTTGTTCAAAGATCTCTTTGAGCATGAAATGTTTAAAGCCGCCCTTTTCGGCCATGGCGGCATTCCAGTCAATAATCTGCACAAGCTTGTCAACGGTGCAGCCGTCTTCAAGACTCAAAATTTCATATTCGCCCCTTTTCAGAACCGCCATTTCACGATCATCAAGAAAAATTACCTGGTTGGTATAGGGAAGAAGAGCAGGAATATCAGAGGCGATATAACAGGCATCATCATCCACCCCCATGACCAGTGGACTGTGATTGCGGGCAGCGACCAGGATATCCGGATCTTTTGCCCATAACACGCCCAGGGCATACGATCCCTCTACCCTCGCAAGAGCCTGGCGCACGGCTGCAACAAGATCATC
>CAZURY010000239.1:0-4139 GCA_964623145.1 uncultured Desulfobulbus sp.
TGAAACAGCACAAAACCTACAGCTTGGGGCGAAATGAAAATCGCTCAATTTAGGTGTCTGTAAATATGGTGTTGTCGTTGGGAGATGTGGCTTTGGTGGATTGCACGAGAAAAGAATTTTTGGCTGCAATGGCAGCTGGTTTTGCCTCACTGGGGCTTGCACGGTTTTCTTCAGCGGCCCAACCAGCACACTCCCCTGCAGAAAACAGGAATTCCAAACCTAAGGAAATCCAGGTTGAATGGCTTGGCCACGGGTCTTTTAAGTTTGTTTCCAAAAGCGGCAAGGTCATTCTGCTCGATCCCTGGATCAGTACAAACCCTAAAGCTCCTTCCCGCTACCGATCTTTTGACGGATTTGACAAGGTTGATCTTCTGTTATTTACCCATGGGCATGTTGATCATTTCATGCTGCCCGATGTGAAAAAGCTGGTTGCTCGTTATGATCCGGATATTATCGCCCCGTGGGAGCTGGATTTTTTTATCAAGTCGGAAATCCCGCAGGCCAGGTGCATGACCTTCCAGCTGGCCAATATCGGGGCTACTTACAACTATCATGGAATAGAAATTTCCATGGTTAACGCCGTACATTCTTCCGGAGCCCAACTGACGGGGTTTACGGGGACAAATAAATATATGGGCCGTCCTGTCGGCTATGTCCTTAGCTTTGAAAACAGCATGACTATTTATCATTCAGGCGACACTGCCCTGATGTCGGACATGCAGCTTGTTATTGGTGATTATTACAAACCGGATCTTGCCATCCTTCCCATCGGCAATGTCTTCACCATGGGCCCTGAAGAAGCAGCCTATGCCTGCAAAATGATTCGACCCGCTTTTGTTATTCCGGAACATTACGGCACCTTCCCGGCCCTGGAGCAGACCGCCGACAGATTTGTTCAATACCTTAAAACCGCCTCTCCAGCAACCACGCCTCTGGTTCTGACCCCGGGTAAACCCATTTACGTCTGATTTTCCCATCTCCATGAACCAGCAGGAATCTCCCGGTCGGGATACGAATGAACATCCCGGCGTGGTAAGGGAACCGACAGGGATCAGCCTGTTTTTCAAGATTAATTTTTTAATCTTTATGCTGGTTTTTCTCTCCGTTGGCACTTCCACCCTGTTGTCAATTACCCGCCAGACCAAAAATCTTGAAAATGCATTGCTGCAACGTGACCAGCTCATTGTTGATCAGGCGGCCTTAGCGGTTCAGGGCGCCTTTTTTACCCTGAACTGGAGTTTTGTCGAAGAGATGCTGCATAAGACACTCAAGGATCGGGACATCCTCTGGATCTGTGTTTTCCGACCGGACGGTGATATCTATCTCTGTGGAGGGCCGCCGGAAAAATATCAGGGGAAGATTCAGTCCATTGTCGGAAAAAAAGAGGGGATCGCCGGTAAAGACACCGTCTCTTTTCAGTTGGCCACGCAGAAGTTTGAACTCATTAAAAAGGTTCCCATTGGCAAGGAGACATGGTTTGTGTCTCTTGGCGGAACCATGGATGGTATAGTACGCCAGAATCGCCAACTTATTAATACCAACCTGACCTGGGCATTGCTTACGGTACTGCTTGGAATTTTTGTCGGCGGGTTGTTTCTTCGGAAAATCACCAAACCTCTCTCCGAGATATCCAAGGTGGCAAGTGATATCGCCCACGGTAACTTCAGCCGGAAAATTCACCTGAAAACCGGTGATGAAATTGAAATGCTGGCAGACCAGTTTAATGTGATGTCCGCCGCATTGGAAAAATCATACAATGAACTTACACGCTATAATGAAGATCTTGCTCGTGAAGTAAAAAAACGTACGGATGCACAAGAGGTCGTCAATCGGCGCCTGCGATCGATTTTGCAGACAACCGATCAGGGGTTCTGGCTGGTTGATAATAATCTTATCACCAGAGAGATTAACCCTCGAATGGCTGAAATAATCGGCAGGCCTGGTGAAGAGATTATCGGTTGTTCGATTCTCGATTTTTTTTCCGGTAAAGACAGGGAATTTTTTGAGCTGAGCCTGCGGGACAACACCGGTAAAAGGACACGAAGACAGCAGGTCGTTCTTCAGCGATCCGATCGTTCTTCACTCTCCTGTCTGGTGTCCATTACTCCACTCATGCTTGGTGATTCCGGGGAGCGGTCGGGTGCGTTTGCCATGTTTACCGATGTCTCCGTATTAAAAACCGTTATGCGTAAATTGCGCCTGGCAAAGGAAAATGCAGAAAAAGCAAACCTTGCCAAGAGTTACTTCCTGGCCAACATGAGTCATGAAATCCGGACGCCGCTCAACGGCATTGTCGGGATGCTCAGGTTGCTTTCAGGAACTCCGCTTGAGGATGAACAGCAGAAAATGTTGCGCAGCGCCCGGCATTCTTCCGATTTTCTGTTGCACCTGCTCAATGACCTGCTTGATCTTTCAAAAATTGAAGCGGGTCAGCTTGAACTTGAGAAGCGCCCGTTTTCCGTTTCAGGATTACTGGACCAACTTGAAAGCATGTTCTCCGTTCAGCTATCCGAGCGCGGCCTGGAGTTTAAAACGGTTCTTGATCCCGAAGTACCTGCCGTTCTCATTGGTGACCAACTGCGGTTACGGCAGATATTAACCAACCTGTTAAGTAACAGTTTTAAATTTACCCAACAGGGATTTATTGCTGTTCATATCAAGCTGAAGAGCAAAACAGACGAATTGGCCATCCTGCATTGTGCGGTTGAGGATACCGGTATCGGCGTGGCCAAAGATAAACAGAAAGAAATATTTCATTCGTTTATCCAGGCCGACAGTTCAACGACTAGAAATTTTGGCGGCACCGGTCTCGGCCTTGCCATCTGCAAAGAACTATGCGTTTTGATGAACGGGGACATCTGGCTGGAAAGTGAGGAGGGGCGGGGCAGCATCTTTCACTGCATTGTCGAACTTGCTATAGGTTCCGTCGGGCAGTTGGCCGGATACGAACAGGCGGTCGGCACGGAGACAAGAGATGTTGGCTCATTATCTATCCTGGTTGCCGAGGATAATGCAACCAACAGGGAAGTGGCACAGATGACCCTGGAGCAGGACGGGCACAGGATAACGCTTGCCCGGGACGGCGTTGAAACCCTCGAAAAAATTGCATCTGAAAAGTTTGATCTTGTTCTGATGGACATGCAGATGCCGAAAATGGATGGCATTACTGCCTGTCGTCTGATCAGGGAATGTGAGCGGGGAGAAGTTGCCGAGGTGGACGATGAACTGCGGCCTTTGCTGGAAAGACTCGTCAAAGAAATACAAGGCAGTTATACCCCGATTATTGCCCTGACGGCTAATGTCATGAGAACGGACAGGGAAAGATGTGCCCAGGCCGGCATGGACGATTATCTGAGCAAACCGTTGCAGCTCAATGAAATCAATCGGGTCCTGGCCAGATTCAGCCCTGGTAGTGCACAGGGTTCCGACACGCGGGAGCCTGCCGACATCGCATCCACTGAAGATGCGGATCCCTTGGCAAAAGCCCGCGATCATCTACGCTCAATGTATAATTTTACCGATGAACAGTTTGAAAAACTTCTGCAGACAGCTCTTGATACTCTTCGCATCGACCTGACGGACCTGGAACGAGCATTTACGGATGCCGACATGGAGCTTATTGCCGCCAAGGCCCATAAATTAAAAGGCTCTCTGGTGATGCTCGGCCTGCAGGATGAAGCTGACGATACTGTAAAAATAGAAACCTATGCCCGTGAAAAGAAAATACAGCCAATCGCTACATTGATTGATGAATTACAACAACTGCTGGCTGAAATTCTGGCATAATTTTTCATTTTCACCGTTGCTCAGCAAGAGGGAACAGCATCGCTTTCCTTATGTAAAATTTCGTAACTCGTCACTGGATAAGCCGGCATGGTAACCGTTCGCCGAGATGCTGGTGAACGTTTACCCGGCATGAAGCAGGAGTGGGCACAATAATGACGCTGCTATGCTGTTATGAAAATGGGCAATCCTCAATTAATTTCCGGAGCCGGGTAGACGCATGGCGCTCCCGACTCCGAAGGCAAAATGTCTAAAAAAAATTATTTGCTGTGCATGCTGCTCATCTTGTCCATCATTTTGGTGCGCAGTTCAAGCATTTCCTTTTCAATTTTTGCCAGCTCCTGGGGCGTGGTTGC
>CAZURY010000240.1:0-4106 GCA_964623145.1 uncultured Desulfobulbus sp.
GGATGGCAAACTGATACGGGGAACAGCCTAAAAAGCTGGCCACCGGCCCGGCATAAGAGTTGTTGTCATAAACAACGATATAGAGCCCTCCGGCATCAATATATTCACGCACCGCCATCGTGCATTTAGGCATCTGGGTAACCCCAAGTGTGCCTTCCTGGATGCGGATGCCGCCTGTGGTATGGACATAGGCCAACAGAGGACGTTTTTTTCGTTTGGCCAGTTCGCAGGCCTGAACGAACTTCTCTCCTTCGGCCGTGCCCACCGTGCCGTTACGAAAATCGGCAATCAACATGCTGACAACCATCTGTATATCCATCACCCGGGCATGAAAGGTCAGATTGGCACAACCGAGACCGGTCTTGCTGCGCGCCAACTGCAGCCGTTCATCAAGCCCTTCATAATTCAACGGGTTCTTGGAGTAGACGTCTGAATTAAAGGCTCTGATCGAGTCGGGATCAAAGATGTTTTTCAGGTACCATTGATGTTCCAGGGGAAAGTGGTGCCCGCATTTCTGACAGACACCGGCAAATTCGCCGTACAGGTCCGGAACCCAGAGATCTTCACAACCGTATTTTTCAGCGTTGGGGCAGCTGACTGTTCGATCCTCGTTGGCCAGCGGGCTGGTGTAGGTATCGGTTAGTTCAAGAGGATCCGGGCCGTTGCCGACGGAACTGATGGAACTGATAATCGCTTGCGGCGGCAGGGATGGCGCTTTAGTTGCCTTGGTTTTGTCTTTATGGAAGATGGAATTATAGGCGGAGACAAAAGGATCGGTGAGACGTTTAACCAGGACTGAACCTTCACCGGCGACCTCTTTTAAGACTTTTTTAACCTGTTTTTGCTGCCCTTTCAGTACGTCGTAGCGAAAGGTATAATAGAGCTTTTCAATGGTGGCCTGCAGGGATTTGAAAATATTTTCAGCCGGCAGGATTTCGCCGCCAAAACCATCCTTGCCCATTGCCCGATATTTTTTCGAGCGCAGGTTGAGCAGTCTTTTGGTTTCTGAAGGGTTTAAATCCCACGGGATATCAATCTGAGGCGCTTCTTCCGGATGTTCGGCCTTTTTTCGTTTGACCTCATAGGACCTGAATCCCCGAACGCTTTTGGTCTTTAAAACCACTTCGTCCGTTGCCCGGATGATTTCCGAGCGTACTCGGGCAAAAAAGGAAAAATCATCACTTTTTGCCCCCAAGGGTGGTTCCTGGATGATTCGGTCGATAGTGCCGAGCTTGAAATTGTCCCGAGCCGTAATATGAAGCCGGTTGGCACAGGTTTCTATCAGCTGAGCTGGAACCTTTTCTCCCTCGCGAACCCTTCCCTCAATGGCGGCAGCGCCTTCCGGCGAGATAACCGAATAATAGCCATGGGAAAACATGAGGCGAAAGTCGCTGAGTCCAATTGCTTCAGCGCCACCGGAACCACCTTCGGAAATGACGGAGATCATCGGTACCCGGAGCTTGGTCATGGCGTAGAGGTTGCGGGCAATCTGCTGGGCCGCTCCCGGATATTCCTCCACCGGATAGGATCCCGGGGTAAAAATATAAAAATGAATGGGAATCCCTTCGGTTTCCGCAACTTTCATATAACGCAGAGCTTTTTCATTACCCCATGGTTTGCAGGATCCACCGTTGCGGAATTCCTCACCGTGCCCGACCTCCTGGCCGATGACCATTACCGAGGCTGTGTATGGTTTTTTCTTGATGCGGCGAACAATATTAGCCTTGGCCACAACCATGGCCGGGTCAATGTTAAATTCTCCCTGGCCGCCAAGTTCAGTGTAGTCCTCGTAGACATTTTCCAGGATATCCTTGAAGGAAAAGCGCAAAGGATTGCGCACGATACGGACCCGTTCCATTGCGGTGAGGCCTTCTTCGCATCGTTCCTCCAAAAACCGGATGGAGTCATCGAGTTTTTCGATCCGGTCTGCAAATTCTTTGCTTTCCAGTTCATAACGTCGATTCTTCAGTTTTTCGCAATCAGTACGGAAAACAGAAAGGTTTCCCCAGTCATCCGTATTTTTTATATGGATCAGGCAGCCGATGCGCTGTTCGATATCCTGGAGCTTTTTCAGCAATTCGTTCATATTGGTTTCGTCAATAACCCTGGAATGTAAATAATGCTCGCTACGTCAACAGCGGCAGGGAAGATACTTGTTTATCCGAAAATAATCCATGAAGCGATGCCGTCCCAGCCGGTTGTCATGCTTCGAAGTGTTCGTTTGTCTGTTGTGGACTCGACCTGGCAAATTGGTTCCGTCCCGTGCCGGTTCATCAGAAAGTCAGCAGGCGGTCAAGATTTTCTCGCAGGTAATCCAGGTTTGTCAGAATACCGGCGCCGGAACTGCCTTTGCCTTCAATAATTGTGTCGTCAATAAATTTTTTTGCCCGTTCTTTGGCCTGTTGCATGGATTTTCCCCAGACCAGCGCCAGGGCCAGATTGGGATCATATTCGCTGGGAATCGGGTAAGGGCGGTTGGAAGGCACATGGGTATACACTGCTGACCAGTCGTGGCGGGGCAGGTCAAAACGGGTAATTGTTCCTATCCAGGGGGTAAAGTCACGGGCAGGGTTTTCAGCCACGATGCGAAGTTCAATGCTTGCGCCATGGAATTCGATATCCTGCTGGCTGTATCCCATCGGTTCGCCCAGCGCCAGCCGGATCTGTTCCCTGATGAGGTTGGGATGATGGCCGGCAAGATAGCTGATTCGCGCCGAAACATCATTTTCGACCTGGATCCTGGTATTGACCTCAAGCAGGTAGGGTTTGCCGCTGCGGCTGACGATCCATTCCCAGGTGCCCACGTTATCATACTTGACATGATCGGCCAGGCGAAGTGAATATTCGACGATGCTGTCCAGTACGGTCGTGCTGTCGAATTGATAGTCAAAACAGGAGACGTCAAAACCGGGCGCGGCTTCAATGCGCTTCTGACGACCGGTGGATTGGATGGTGCAGTTGCGGGAGTTAAAATGAACTCGTTCATTGTGACGGGAGCAGACCAGCTGCACTTCCAGGTGGTTGTAATCGGTCAGTCGTTGTTCAATCAGCACGCCGCCATCACCGAACTGACGCTTGGCATAATTTTGCACCCTTCGGTATATCTGTCTGAACTGTTCGATCTGGGTGACTTCCTCGATACCCATTCCTCCGCCTCCGGCAGCGGCCTTAACCAGAATTGCCGGTTGCTTGACATCGTCGTCCTCCTGAACATCAAAGAGATGCTGAGCTATCTCTTCTGCTTCCATTTCATTGTAAATGGGGGTGTCTGTGCCGGGAATCGTTGGAATGCCCAATTCGTTGGCCACATGTTTGGTGTTGATTTTGTCGCCCAGGTTTTTGATAACCTCCCAGTTCGGACCGATGAAGGTCAGGGGCCGGTCCCGGATGGTTACCCTACGGGCAAAACGGTAATCTTCCGAGAAAAAACCATATCCGGGATGAATGGCCGTGCACAACGAATGATCGGCAATGGCTAAAATATCATTGGCATCGGTATAACGGGTTACCCGCCATGCATTTTGCCGGGGGCCTGATGTTTGATTGCGCTGGACATGTTCCGAATCCTGGTCGGCATCGGTATAGATGACAACATATTCAAGGCCCAGGTCCTGACAGGCCTCCATGATACGGATAGCTATTTCCCCGCGATTGGCGATAAGTACTTTGCCCTGCACGCGAAACCTCTTGTGGGTAATTACTCTCCGGCTTGTGGTCTATCTTGCCGGATGTATATAAAAGTGATGAATGCCGGGGTTTATGGGTTGCAGAAATAAACACCCGCAACGAGCCCGCTTGTGAAACATGCGGGCTGACAATACGCTTTACCCTGGAATTTTTATGAATTGCATTTTTCTATTGTAACTAAAGCCTAATCTTTTATTTTACCCTAAGTGTGCATTCTTGCAAAGATGGAAAATTAAAAATACAGTGATTTGTTTATTTTTCCTTGATATTGTTGTGTTTTTATTGCCTAAATTGAGTGTTTCTCTTTATCCGCAAATTACAAAAAGAGAAATAATTATAAATGATTATTTCTAATAGTGTTGCAGGTAAGCGAGCCTGCGAGACTCCGGGTGGGGTGAATCTCTCAATTTAAGTTGAAA
>CAZURY010000241.1:0-4092 GCA_964623145.1 uncultured Desulfobulbus sp.
ACCTCCCCATTGAGAACTTGTTAAGGAGTATGCATGAATAGAAACATCTATCAGGAGCCACTGGTAAGCCGATATACCAGCCTTGAGATGCAGGAGCTTTTCTCAGAACGTTTTAAATTCACCACCTGGCGGCGTTGCTGGGTTGCCCTGGCTGAGGCACAGTATGAGCTGGGCCTGGAACTCGTGGCCAAGGAAATGGTGGACGAGCTCAAGGAACATGTTGACGATATTGACTTTGATATCGCCGCAGCAAGGGAAAAAGAAATACGACACGATGTCATGGCTCATGTTTATGCCTATGGCCTGCAATGTCCTAAAGCAGAGGCTATTATTCACCTGGGGGCCACCTCCCAGTTTGTCGTCTGTAACACGGACCTCATTATCCAGAAAAAAGCGCTTGCCCTGATCAAAAAGGCGCTTATTAACGTAATTGCCAATTTGTCAGATTTTTCCCGAAAATACAGCGACATGGCAACACTTGGCTTCACCCATTATCAGCCCGCGCAACCGACCACTATCGGCAAACGCAACACACTGTATATACAGGATCTTCTTATGGATCTTGACTATATAGAGAATCTTGAAAAACAGATCATAGCCCGCGGCGCCAAAGGGACTGTCGGTACACAGGCCACTTTTCTTGAACTCTTCCATGGCGACCATGACAAAGTCCGGGAGCTTGATCATTTAGTTTCGGAAAAACTGGGCTTTGACAGGGTTTTTGCAGTAACAGGACAGACATATCCCCGAAAGCTTGATATGAAGACTGCTGAAACCCTGGCTGGAATTGCTGCTTCATCCCACAAGTTTGCAGTTGACCTGCGCCTGCTTTCCAATCTCAAGGTTCAAGAAGAGCCATTTGCCGCCAGGCAGGTCGGCAGTTCTGCCATGGCGTACAAGCGAAATCCCATGCGTTCCGAGCGCATGACTGGTCTTGCCCGTAAGCTTATGGGGTTGCCGGCTAACTTTGCTGCGACTGCGGCCAATCAATGGTTTGAACGCACCCTTGATGATTCAGCTATCCGGCGCATGGATATGGCCCAGGCCTTTCTCCTCTCTGATGCAATCTTAAAGCTTTATATGAACATTACCAGCGATATGGTTGTTTATCCAAAACAAGTTGAAAAATATCTCAGAGCAGAACTGCCCTTTATGGCAACGGAAAAAATACTGATGGCCTGTGTAGAACGAGGCAAGAGTCGTCAGGATGTCCACGAGGTGATCCGTGAACATTCTGTTGCTGCCGGCCTGGCAGTCAAGGAACAGGGAAAAGAAAATGACCTGTTGGTCAGATTGGCCAATGACGAGCAGATCCCTTTTACCTTGGAAGAGCTCAATGCCATGATTAATTCTAAAGAATTTACCGGTCGAGCCAGAGAGCAAACCCTGGAATTTCTTGATGAGGTTGTACTGCCAATACTTGAGAGTCACAAAGACCTCATTGGAAATGTTGATTCATCACTGAAAGTTTAGATGTCTATTGGGCTAATATACAGTGAAAGATTCATTTTATGAATACTATTTCAGGATACAGCCCAGCCAGATAAGTTTTTTTCGATTTCTCCTGGAGGGATATGACGGCCTTGCCACTTTAACTACTGTTGAGGCCGGTGCCGGCCTTGTAAAAACCCTTGTGCCAGCCTCCAGGTGTCACGAATTCTGGGCCTTGCTCACAGCCGTGAGCAAGGAACTTAAATGTTGAAGGTGAGCATGAACTTAAATTCTTTTTTCAGCGTTATTAGGCCGAATAACCTATCTGGACAATCTGTTTGAACAACCTGTTTATGAAGAGAAAAGTTTTTATCAAAACATTTGGCTGCCAGATGAATGAGCGGGATTCGGAAATCATGGAGCAGCTCCTGGCAACATGCGGCTATGTTGCTGTTGCTGACATGAAAGATGCTGATCTGGTTCTCCTGAACACATGTTCCATTCGCGCCAAAGCAGAACAAAAGGTTTTCAGCCTGCTTGGCCAACTCAGAAAGCAAAAAGCACGCCGGCCTGATTTATGTATTGGGGTTGCAGGCTGCGTTGCCCAGCAGGAAGGGGCTCAGATTTTCAAACGCATGGACCATGTCGACCTTGTCATCGGTACCCAGCAATTGTATCAACTTCCAGAGATGCTGCAACGGCTGCAAACCGGTGAATCATCCAGAGAGCTATCCTGCAACCTCGAGCGCTCCTTTACCATTCCGCCATTTCAAAAACTTTTATTCAACAAGGACAGGCCAACGGCCCACTCCCCTGCCCTGCCAAAAGATAAACCAGCACAGCTGGACCAGATTGATCAGCCGCAACAAATTTCGCATAAAAAAACGGACGGCATTTCACGATTTGTCACTATTATGCAGGGGTGTAATAATTATTGCAGCTATTGTGTCGTGCCCCATACCAGGGGGCGCGAGGTCAGTCGACGGGTCGATGATATACTTGAGGAGGTGACGCTTCTTGCATCACAAGGGGTAAAGGAGGTTACTCTTCTTGGCCAAAACGTCAATTCGTATGGTTGTACAAATCCGGTTGCCGATACTGCAACCGGTTTTGCCGATCTCTTGTTCATGGTTTCCAGGATACCAGGTATTTCCAGGATTCGTTTTACCTCGTCAAATCCACAGGATATATCTAAAGATCTCATGCAGTGCTTTAAGGATATTGACACGCTCTGCCCCCACTTTCACCTTCCCGCCCAATCCGGTTCAAACAGGGTGCTCAAAAAAATGCGTCGTAAGTATACCCGCGAACTCTACCTGGAAAAAGTTAACCAACTGCGTTCCTTTTGCCCTGAAATTGCGATTTCAACTGATATTATTGTTGGCTTCCCAGGGGAGACGGAACAGGATTTTGAAGAGACCATGGATCTTTTGGAGGCTGTTCGTTTTCACGGTTCCTTTTCTTTTAAATATTCCGACAGGCCAAAGACCAGATCTGCTGAATTTCCTGACAAGGTAGACGAGGAGATCAAAAGCGCCAGGTTACAAAGGTTTCAAAAACGACAAGATCAGATCAGTCTTGAACGTAACCAGGAACTGGTTGGCCTCTCCCTTGATGTGATGGTTGAGCAAAACAATAATGGGGAAATAAAATCGAGAACCGGCAGCAATCATATTGTTCATTTTTCATCTCCACTGCCGGTAAACCCCGGTGAGATTATCAAGGTACGGATTACCCATGCAGGCAAACATTCTCTTAAGGGCACTCTGTT
The DNA here is from genome assembly GCA_964623145.1 of uncultured Desulfobulbus sp. Lineage (GTDB taxonomy): Bacteria > Desulfobacterota > Desulfobulbia > Desulfobulbales > Desulfobulbaceae > DRLX01. The sequence continues at coordinate 3,203 of CAZURY010000241.1, forward strand.
GTCCGATCCGGTTCACCATTAACGTGTTTGTTTAAACATCTATATTATCCCATTAATATTTCGCCTGATAACGCAAACTATAAAATTATGACTATTGCTATTTTTGACCTGGATAATACCCTTCTTTGTGGGGACAGTGATTACAGCTGGGGCCAATTTCTGGTCAACAGGCAGCTTGTTGATCAGGAGGCTTATGAGAAGGCGAATCTGAAATTTTTTCAGGATTACCAGCAGGGGGTTTTAGATATTTATGAGTATTCCGCGTTTAGCTTTAAACCGCTGGCCGAACGGAGTATGGATGAGTTGCAACGTTTGCACAAACAGTTCATGGAGGAAATCATCCGTCCCATGATTGGGGAAAAGTCCAGGGCTCTGGTCGAGCATCATCGCAATGAAGGCCATGTTTTGCTGGTTATTACCGCTACCAATTCTTTTATTACACGTCCTATTGTTCAAGAGTTCGGCATTAAGCATCTGCTGGCCACAGATCCGAAAATAGTCGACAACAGGTACACGACTGAAATTGAAGGCATTCCCTGCTTTAAGGAAGGTAAGGTGCAACGGTTGAAAATATGGTTGCGGAAGAACCGATTATCCCTTGATGGCGCCTGGTTTTACACCGATTCAATAAATGACCTGGCCTTGCTGAAAAAGGTGGCCCATCCCGTAGCCGTAGATGCCGACGAACAATTAACAGAACTTGCGGCTGCTCAAGGTTGGAAAACAATAACCTTGAGGGGATAGTTATCTTGATTTTCAGATCGTGATAACCCACTGATGTTATATTACCGCTTGTTTCCTTACGGTTACCCTTACCTAAAGTGAGCGTTTCATCCTATCCGGAGTCTCGCTGCGCTCGCTTACCCGGAGTCTCGCTGCGCTCGCTTACC
>CAZURY010000242.1:0-4067 GCA_964623145.1 uncultured Desulfobulbus sp.
ATTAAATCATTAACTGCAGGGAGGATAACTGTGCCGTTGATAAAGTGGCGGGATTCGTATTCGGTGGGTGTGGAAAAGTTTGACCGGGAGCATATGCTCCTCGTGGAGCTGGTCAATGAAATGTTTAAAATCGTTCGGGACAAGGGAGATGTCAATATATTAAGCAATGCCGTTGCCAAATTGATTGACTATACAAAAGTTCATTTCACAGATGAAGAGGAGGCGCTGACAAAGGTTAACTATCCTCTCTTGGCAGAACACAAAGAGATTCATGCCGATCTGCTGGTACAGGTACTCGATTTTCAGCAACGTCTGGCAGATGGCGATGAACAGTTGCGCACGGATCTCTATAAGTTCCTCAGGGAATGGCTGATAAATCATATCCTTGATGAGGATATGAAGTATGGTAAGTATTTCCAGGAGGAGCCGGAAAGCGCGGAAGCGGTGACGACTTGAGAGGTGTTCAGTCAACCTTTATGGGCAGGGAAATTCCGGCCCCGGTCGATATTTCGTCTCGAGGATTTTGCAGTCTATGCTTCCCTGCGGTTAGGGAGCGGCCAAAGATGAATGGCCTGAAGCCGTAATGCATTTTGAGAGAGTGCTACCTGCCGAGTTCCTTAAGCAAGTCTATCCCATAGCTGGTTTGCAGGGGTTTTCCTGCATGCAGTTTGAACGTTCGTTGCCCGTCGGATTTTCTTTCAGCTCGTAAAAAAAGAACGTTCTTTTTCTTTAGGGTATAAAAATCATGGGCAAATTCATATAGATGGGTCACGAAGATGATTTTGATATGCTCTTCCATCAAGGCATGCACGATCTGCCCGGTAATTTCCGATCCTTCTCTTTCGTTTGTGGCGGAGAACGATTCATTGAATAATATCAGGGCATGAGGTCTTATTTCGTCGATTATGGCACTCATCCTGCCGAGTTCTTCATCGAATTTTCCGCTTTCCATGGTAGCATCCTCCTCACGTTTGAAATGGGTGAAAAGCCCATGACAGATATTGGCACTGAAAGACGTGGCCGGGACGAACATACCACATTGCATCATCAACTGCGCCAGACCAATGCTGCGCAAAAAAGTTGATTTACCTCCCTGATTGGCCCCTGTAACGACAATGAGGTCCTTGTTGTCAGCTTCCATATCATTGCTGACGACTTTCTGTTTCATGGTCAGGGCCAGGGAGATATCATACAATCCGGTGAAAGAATGCCTGCGTTTATCGACAGGGACCGGCAGGGGGAAGGAAATCTGTTCCCCCAGCAGGACAAGTTGTTCGTGGAGATTCAAACAGCCGATGTAAAACGCCAGTTCCAGACGCAGCATGTTAAAAAAATCGTTAATGTGGTCGGCCGATTGGGCGACGGCGTTGGCGACCAGATTAACGCCCTTGTTCTTTAATTCTCCCAGTGCCCTGGCCCCGGCATTGTCCCGAGGATGGAGGGTAAAGGAATAGGTAGGGAGGCTTCCTGCCAGCAACCGTTTTACCCAGTTTCGCTTTTGGCGATCAGGTTTGCAAAGAATATAATTAGTGCCCTTGTTTCCTTTTCCCAGCTCGGCCCTCAGCAGAACCCCGCCTCGGAATTTTAGTTCCTTGAGATGATTTTCCATGACGATAAAATAGTCATCGTCAAGCTCCTGTCTGATCATCGTGAAAAAGATTTGTAACCCACGGGATTCAAACTGTTCAGCGTGCTTGTCGGCTATCGCTTTCAGGTCTCTGAGGAGAACGACGAACATAGACAGCATCTCCCCGGCACTGTTTAAAATGCCGGTCGGATGATGGGTAAAAATACCCATCCAGCGTCGTTGTTTATTTTTTATTGACCGTAGGGGGATACTGTAAATCTGCCTGACAATATCAGGATGCCTCAGACAATCCTTGAGGATTTCCTGGCGGTAAAAGATGGTCTCCCTGGTATCCAGACTGGAAAGGATGGCTTGCCTTGCCACATCAAATAAAAAGCGGTCCCCCTGTGCCATTATTTCGCAAAGTGTGTTCAATTCCAGATCCCGGGTCAAAGATGCCTCCTGAGAAGGGAGGTCCTGATCGGGGTCAAAATCGCGATCGGGATGCATGAGCAAGACCTTCATGACTCTTCTATACGCTGTTTTATTTGCTCATAAGTAAGGCGGTATTTTTGAGCAATTGAAAGGGCATATGCCAAGCCATCGGGAGGTTTTCTGATAATTTTGAAGGTGCGCTCAACCGGGTTTTCCCTGACAACCGTACTGACCATACTTACGGTTTTTTCGCTTAAAGATGACAATTCGTCAATGAAGGTCACCCAGACAGCCGGCAGGTCCAGCTCTATCATTCCGGTCATGACCTTGCGGCTGAGAAAGATAGCGTCCTGTAAAGTGGTGGAGGCAAATATTTCGTTGACGATGAGGAGACTCTCGGGGGTGGCATGAGTGAGAATGTCGTGGATGCGAACGAGATCGTCCTGCAGTTTGCCCCGCAGGCTGCGGATGTCCTCTTCGCGTTCGAAATGGGTGAAAATTTGGTCGAACAGGAAAAGTTGCGCTTTCCGTCCCGGAACAGGACAGCCAAGAACGGCCAGGTAGTGCAGCTGTCCGAACATACGGGCGAACGTGGTCTTGCCCCCCTGATTAGGGCCGTTGACGACGATGATGCGTTCCTGACCCTGAAGGGAGAAATCATTGCAGATGACGGGAGATTCTGTGTAGAGCCGGGAACGGGCCAATGCCAGGTCAAACCCATTTCGGACGAATAACTCGTCCTTATTTGTCTTTACCTGCGGGTAGCAAAATATGAAATTTTTGTCTTTTATTTCAGTAATAAATTCCAGATAGGCAATGTAAAATTGGACTTCTCGATAGAATCTGAGGAGGGTCTCATCGGTAAATGACCGGTACCGATCGCAAAACTGTTCAAGGGCTGTAAATTGTTCCGGATACAGCCGAACGACAAACTCAAGAATTTTTATCTCGATATGGTTCATGCTCCTGTCATCGTCCAGGAGGGACATGTAATCTTTAGCTGCTCCCTGTTTGAATTTAGCGAATGTTTCCTCCACTTCCTTGCTGTAATCCGACTCTTGTTCATATCGGCGCACACTGAATTTTCCGCTCCGAATAAGCACGCAATATCGCACGCTTTTCAACCCATCTTTGACGGCCTGAGCCTCTGTTCTCAGGGACTCAAACCTGTTGGAGGAAATATATTTTTTCACATAATCGTGCAGAGAAGACAGCCCCTGCGATTTCGGATCAGCGAGCTCAAGAGTACGCGCCAGTTTTATCACCGCCGCACAGTAACTCAGTGCCGCCTCAAGAAAGCGCCCCTGTTTATGAGGATCACTGAACAATTTTTCTGTCAGCTCCATGGATCGACGCACCATGATCATTGCCTCGGTAAAATCTTTTATGCGTACCCGCAAGGTGGCCTCTTCCATATCCCGCATCACTTGCTGGCGATAATAAATTGTATCGACATCATGTAACGGTGTGTAAAAAAACGGTTTCAGGTCATATTCCTGCTTTTGTTTTGTAACAGCATTGACCACCTGGTCGAGATTCAGATCGGTAAAAAAGACGGGCTGTTGAATGGTTTCTTCGCCGGTACCGCCCCTGTCGTAAAGAATACTATGAAATGAACTCTGGCAACTATCATGCGACATAAAAAAACTCCTTGCCGTATTTTTCAGCAGGAGTCATTAGCCTGGCAGGCGGTTACAGGTGAACTCCATCACCAGTTATTTTCAGGATTCTCAGAACATGTTGAATAAATACAGAATTATCCTGGATGGATCACCCCATATTTCAATTGAGGTGATACACCATCAGCCGGTAGCAATGAAACAGTAGCCACCTTTTCAGAAGTTGTCAAAAAGCCCCCTGCCGACAATTTTTGAGCTGTTTTGCCGGGACGATTATTTGCGATCCCGCTGTCCTGCAAAACAGGAGATCAATAATGGTGAACTCGTAAAAATATCCATTTGCTTTATCGGAAAAAGTTATGCGGCATTTCTGTACTTAATCGGCGACTGACCCGTCCAGCGTTTGAATGAACGGGAAAAGGTACTCAATTCACTGAATCCCAGCA
>CAZURY010000243.1:0-4055 GCA_964623145.1 uncultured Desulfobulbus sp.
TAACTACTCACAGCCACGCCATCTTCGAAGTCTCCGCTTATCTGCGCAAATATGACGCGGCTGTAAGCAGTTACAGGTCTGAGGAAATGAAAACGCATAGTTATTTGCCCTGTGAGGAGTTACGATAAAACCGCATGCCTTTCCTCTGTACCAGTTTTTTTCTGAAAATTGGACAAAAAAAAGCCCGCCGTAAAAACGGCGGGCACAAGGAAAAGCAGATAATGGTTACTGATCAGGCAGGACAGGCCGATGGCCTTGCTCCCCCATGAAGACCGGGCGGAAAGAATAATGACAGTTGTTTTGGCCGTGTCCTGGAAGCATGTATGGTTCTACGCTGGATAATTTTTCCTTTTTTCTGAAACTTTACATATTCCCAGCAGTGGGGATTATCAACAATGGACTGCATCAACTCGAGATGTAAGCCATGACCGGAACGATCAGCAATAACGTGCCCCAGTACCGGACCACCGAGCAGGGCCATATCACCAATGAGATCAAGAACCTTGTGCCGGACGAATTCATCGTCAAAACGCAGTCCCTCTTCATTAAGAATCGACTGACCATCCCAGTGAATGGCAATGACATTATTCAGATTGCCGCCCAGGGCAAGCCCGTTGCGCCAAAGCTGCTCGACCTGCTCAACAAACCCGAAGGTTCGGGCCCGAGCTATCTCATTGGAAAAACGTTCAGGAGTAACCTCAACGCTGTAAGACTGCTCATTAATCACATTATCACCAAAACAGATACGACCGGTAACCTTAAATCCGTCATAAGGTTCGATGCGGATGGATTTTTCACCATCGGTTACCGTGATCGGCCTGGTGATGCGCAAAATCCGGCGCAAGGCACGCTGCTGTTTTCTCCCACCCCTTTGCAGGAGATGAACAAAGGGCCCGGCACTTCCATCCATGATGGGCACTTCATGGGCATCGATATCAATATGCACATTATCAATCCCCGAAGCCCGCAAAGCAGCCAGAAGATGTTCCGTTGTTGAAATCTTTGCCTCGCCCTCTCCGATGGTCGTCGCCAGCGTGGTATCAACCACCTTGTTCATGTGTGCCGGTACGGCTTTTTCTGCGACTAAATCCGATCTGAAAAATCTGATCCCCGAATTGGCCGCTGCCGGTTTCAAGGTCATGGTTACCGGCCGGCCTGTATGCAGACCGATGCCACAACAACTGACGGAACGGCGGATGGTATACTGATGAGGTTCTATATGCGAAACCATAAAAATCCTTTTAAAATTACTGTACAAGAGAGTATTATAATTTGAACTATGCAAAAAACAGGCCAAAGAGATACCCGCGAATGGACACGCATAAGCTTTACATGATTAACATCATAATATCAGCATGTTAAGCAAAACAACCTCGTTCGACCAAACCCTTGTACCTTTCAACAAAGTTGTGTCCAAAAAAACACAAACAAGGTAATTCTCTCAAAGTGTTGATTTTTCGACACAGGGATAATCAAGCGATTTTCATTTATTTAATCTGAACGTCGGCCATGAAGCGGCATCCCGGTTACGGCTCGATCTTTGTTTTTTAGTTAACCCGGATATTTCACACAGGGCCTACCTGTTATCAATTCAGGATTGCGGGCGGCAATCGCCAATGGCTGCAAAAATCAAAGCACGCAATTCTTTCTCCACATCCACCTGTAACCGAAGACCGTAGACGGGCACGCCCAACTCGGCCCTGCCAAGTTTGACCATATCTTTTTCCGTAGTCACCACCGCACAAGCCCCTTTTTTTTGAATTTTTGTCCGAATACGATCAAAATCCGCTTTTTTATATATATAATGATCGGGCATGGCCAGAAAATCAACGGGGACAATATTACAACGAGCAAGTGTTTTCTCAAACGACTCCGGCCTGGCTATGCCGCAAAAAGCAAGTGCTCTCCCCGTATCCACCGGCTTTTCCCCAAGAACGGTGAAGCTATTGTCATTATTTCGTGAAACATAGGACCGAGGCGAGGTAGAACTCATAAAAAGAGGTTTTTCCGGAAATCGCTCTGCCAGCAACGCAGCAAATCGCCGGGCCTTTTCCCTGTTTTCATCCCCAACTTCAGTCAAGATAAAACAGGAACATCGGCGCAGGGCCGCCACTGGCTCGCGCAAATCACCGCCTGGAAAAATCCTCGAATTTCCGGCAAGATAATCAGCTGAAAAGAGAACCAGGTCCAGATCTCTTGCCACAGCCATGTGCTGAAAACCGTCATCAAGAAGCAGCACATCCGCTCCCATCTTAACCGCCTCCCTGGCAGGTAATTTTCGTACAACTCCGGTCAGCACCATTACCCCGGGCAGGGTCTCGGCCAGAAGACGCGGTTCATCACCGACCAGCTCCGCAGGTAGAAAGATTTTAGCTCCATCGGAAACCACATTGACAGGCTCTTTAGTCGAGCCGCCATAGCCACGGCTTATCACGGCCGGTTTATATCCATGCTCCAAAAGGAGACGGGCCAGGTACTGAACCATCGGAGTCTTTCCCGTACCGCCAAGGGTCAGGTTGCCCACACTGATCACCGGTACCGGCAACTGTTCAACTTTAAACAGGCCATACTGGTAACAACGCTCTCGAAGGCGCATTAATAATCCGTAAAGGGGTGAAAAGGGGCGCCCGAGCATGAAAAGGAGTTTTGTTTCCATAAAAGCATCAATATATAGTAGAATTGTCGCCAAAAGGTAAAAATTAACCAGGGGGCTGTAAAGGCATTTTTTCATTCCATTGCAGCAATAACCGGCAAATTTAGTGAAAGGATCATTTTTGCAGTGAAATTTTTCCCTGATGAGGTATGAAAGGCTGGGACTCTGTAAATGAAACGTTCTCAACGTCAGGAGTTGTCCGGAAATAAGGGTCTGTTATGGAATAAATGTGACAAGATTACGCCGGTATTTTGTTCATTTCCAAGGCGTGGAAACAGACGCATAGTATCGTTATGTAACTGTTTTCGCAACACGGGAAATGGGCAAAACAACAGGTAAGATTGTTATAGTTATTTCTTAACAGACCCTAAGTTGGACAACTCCTTAAACAACAAAAACCTATTGGAGGTATCAGACGTGAAAATGCATCACAAACTGCTTACACTCATTGCCATGGCAGCGTTAACCACAGGGATGACCGTTGGCGCCATGGCGGCCGACCCAATTAAAATCGGTGTTGCCGGCGCCCATAGTGGGGACCTGGCTTCATACGGCCTGCCTACAGTTAAGGCAGCCGAACTGGTAATTAAAGACATCAACGCCAAAGGTGGTATCAACGGAGCCAAAGTGGAACTACTGGTGGAAGATGATGTCTGTAAGCCCGAGGTGGCAACCAACACGGCAACAAAGCTGGTCAGTGAAGGAGTAAACGTCGTTATCGGCCACATCTGTTCCGGAGCAACCAAGGCGGCGCTGCCCATCTACCGTGATGCCGGCGTCATCGTCATGTCCCCTTCCGCCACCAACCCGGCCCTTACACAAAGCGGTGACTATCCGAACTTTTACCGCACCATAGCCTCCGACGATGCCCAGGCCCGTGCCGAGGTGGATTTTGCGCTTAACAACCTCAAGTTGAAAAAGATTGCCGTTATCCATGACAAAGGCGATTACGGTAAGGGACTGGCTGAATTTGCCAAAAAATTCATCGACGAGTCCGGCAAGGCGAAAGTTGTTCTTTTTGAGGGTGTTACGCCGGGTGCTGTTGACTATTCAGCTGTGGTTCAGAAGATCAAACGTTCCGGAGCCGAAGGAGTTATTTTCGGCGGTTATCATCCTGAGGCCTCAAAAATTGTCGGCCAGATGCGCAAGAAACGGATGCAGACCGTTTTTATTTCCGATGACGGCGTAAAAGATGATACCTTCATCAAGGTTGCCGGTAAAAATGCTGAGGGCGTTTATGCTACCGGTCCTGCCGATGTGTCCAGCAATCCCATCACCAAGGAATATCGAGACAAACACCAGAAAGCCTATAAGGCTGAACCCGGCGCTTTTTTTGATAACGCTGTAGCCGCCACCCTGGCCCTGACCAATGCCCTGGCCAAAGCCGGTTCTACTGATCAGG
>CAZURY010000244.1:0-4042 GCA_964623145.1 uncultured Desulfobulbus sp.
TTTGTTTTGTACTGTTCATGACAATTTACGTCAATCACATAGCTGTTTATAGGAATATATGGATTTTTTTCAAGATAAACGAAAATACCCGAGAATTTTTTTTCCGGGCGAAGAGGTGGCTCTTGCCAAAATTATCCCTGCCGGGGAAGAGAAGAGTTTTGACGTCCGATTGCTTAATATCAGCGAGGGCGGCATTGGTTTTCATCTTAAGCGCTCCGCAGATATCCGGCTCAAGGTAAATGATACCTTGCAGTTGATATCCATATTCGGCCATCCGCATCTTGGCGCTGTTTCTGATCTGTCCATGGAAGTACGCTGGATAATGGATGAAGAATACCTCGATCATGTGGCTGTCGGCTGTGAATTCATCGGCCTTGACAACCACAACCGGGAACTGCTGCAGGATTTTGTCCTGGTTGCACTCAGTGAGCATAAACAGCAGCAGGATAGCCCGTCATAGCATGGCATCAGCCTCTTTTCCTTTTTTTCCCGGGTGAGGCCTCTCTGTCTCTTGTTTCCCGTTGCTGGAATTTATCTTATCTGTTTCTCCGTCAACCCTGCGTAAATTCGGCTGCCAGTCATTCCACTCATTCTCAGCCTTCTTCATCAGCGGAAAATGGGCGCCGTCGGTTACCGGTCCGCCCATGGCTTTGCCTGCCGGAGTTGCCAGGGCCACCCCACCCCTGATGAGCGCCTCCATGGACTCGGTCCTGATGCTCATGCCGGAAAAGACTCCGCCCTCTACTTCAATACCGCTTACATTCCAGAATTTTGTTCCTTCATGGATAATAAAGGTATATTCAGGGAGAATATCGGCCTGCAGCCAAACCTTCCTGCCGGTGGGCGACAATTGGTAACCGGTTATTGATCCGACCGGAATCCGGCGGTAATAGATGGGACTTCCCGGCCCTAGAGAACCACGGCTCGGGCTTTCCAGAATGATGTGCAGCCCGGCATGGTTTTCACCCTGGCCGGGAGCCTGGGGAAGCACGGAAAATTCATCGGCAAGTTTTCCCTTGCCGGGGCGCAGGCTGATATAGGACCCTCCAAGTACCGTGTCCAGGTTACGAATACCGGCAAGGCTTACCTGGGGAGTAACCAGGAAGAGAACGCTATCCTCTCGAAACAGCTTTTTTGCCTCTTTTCGTATTACGGCCCTGGCTATAACCTGATCAAAAGTGGTGTTAAAATGAACATCAATGATTTTGCCGATTTCGATGCCCTGATAACGGATTTTCGTGTGCCCGTTGATGGCTTTTGCCGTATGCAGATGCAGGGTCAGGGTCAGGTCGTCACCATTTTTGGCTTCATCCAGATTTTTATAAAGATGGAAAATAGAGCCTTTATGGAACCGTGAAGTTTGCCTGGGGTTGTAGAGGGAGATGCCGCCGCTGATGATCGATTCCAGGGGGCCTGACTCCAGTGATATCCCCTGCAGGCCGGCTTTGGCTTTTATTCCGGAGAGCGCATAAAAACGCGATGAGCCATTGATCAGATAACGGAATTTCTGAAAGATGAGCAGGTCGATGACTATACCGTGTGTTTTTCGGGGCAGGGTTAGATCCATAACCTCCCCGATTTTTATGTTATTGTACAGTACCGGCGATCCCACCTTGACGGCGGCGGGTTTTTCCGCCTCAATCTGCAGGTTGAGGCCGCGGGGCTGCAGGGCGCGTTCATGGAGAACGGCGTCATGATAGCTTTCATAGAGGTGGAAAGAGGTTCTTTTTTCCCGTAAGGGGAGTTTTTTCCCCTTTGCCGGTTCCGGAGTGACAAAGGTTACCCCGCCGGCAAGCATGGCCCGCATGGAGGAGAGGTTGATTTTGAAATCAGAAAGGCTGCCGTTTACCTGCAGACCGCTGACGTTCCAGAATATGGAGTTGCCGGCGACCAGCCGGTCAAATGGTTGAAAGATAAGGATGGAGGTGCGAACGCCCGTGCCGTTTTCGATCAATGAGATATCCGTTATCTCGCCGACGATGAGTTTCCGATAAAAAACCGGCGTGCCGATGGTCAGGGAGCCGCTGTCTTCGGCCTCAAGGTCAAAGGTTGTCCCCGGTCGCAGGGTGGGAATGGGCATGGGATTGGCCTCCACGAAAAAATGGTCGCAGTGGGGGCCGTCGCCGACCTGAAATGTTATGTATGCCCCGGAAACAAGCGTTTCCAGGTTCTTAATGCCTTCAATGGATACCTGGGGCCTGATGACCCAGAAACGGGTGTTTTTTCGTAAAATAACCTCTGCGCGGGGATCAAGGAGAATGGTGGCGGTGACGGTGTGAAAGGTATCCTTGTTGATATCAAGACGTTTGACAACACCGGCCTTGAGACCGCGATAGAGAACTTTGGTCTTGCCGGCGATGATACCGGCGCCGGTGGCCAGCTGCAGGGTCATGGAAACACCATACTGGGCGTCTTCAAAATCTTTATAGAGATGATATTTCTGCCCTGATTTTGCTGCCGGCGTGTCTTTGCGGGCTGTCGGGGTAGCGCAGGAGATGCCCCCGTAAATGAGCGAGGCCAGGGATTCCATGTTAACGCTCAACCCTGTTTGCAGGTCGCCGCTGACCGAGAGGCCGGAGGCGTTCCAGAAGCGGGTTCCCGTATGTATCAGGTGACTGAATTCAGGTTTGATGAGAATCCTGAGGGTGATCATCTCATCTCTGCCAAGGCTGTAGTCCTCGACCAGACCGATGTTCAGGTTTCTACTGTACACCCGTGATCCGCGCTGCAGGGAGTACAGGCTTGGAGTCTTCAGGGTAATATGCAGGCCCGGTGCATCGGTGTCCAGTGGCGGAGGTGTTTCCAGCCCTTCAAAAAAACGACTCTGGGTTGTTGATTTTCCCTTTTTGACGGCGATGTATGAACCGCTGACCAGGGTTTCCAGTCCGGTGATGCGGCCGGCGGAGATCTCCGGCCGGACAATCCAGAATTTTGTGTCTTTGACCAGGCCCGGTCGCGTTTTTTTATCCATTTCGACATGCAGATCAATACCCTGGAGGTCGCCGGCAATTTCAACTTTTTTGACCGTTCCCACGGCAATTCCCTTGTACATGACCTTGGTCTTACCGGCAGTAATACCCTCTGCGGTGGCAAAGTGAATGATGATATCAATACCGGCATCCCGGTAACTTGTGTAGAGCAGCCAGCCTCCGATACAAAGAGCGATAAAGGGAAGCAGCCAGATCGGCGAGATAAGGGCTTTGTTTTTCAGTTCAGGGTTCTGCATGGCGGGAAGATGGTTGGGTCAACTGGGCTGTGGCATCCCAGAGAAGACGTGGATCAAAGCTTATGGCCGCCAGCATGGTGCAGATCACGACCCCGGCAAAGTAAATAACCGCCGGTGCGGCGTTGATGGTCGAAAGAAAGCCAAAACGGACCAGGGCACAGAGAAGGGCGATGACAAAAATATCAAGCATGGACCAGCGGCCGATGAATTCAATAAATCGCAGCATTACGGCCTTGTGTTTTCGCCCTCCGGGCAGCCGGAAATGTATGGTTATCAGGATGAGGAGAAGACCGATAATTTTAAAGAGCGGCACCAGGATGGACGCAGTGAGAATAATGACGCCGATACCGTAGGAGCCCTCCTGGAAAAAATAAATAATACCGTCCATGATGGTCGACTTATCTGGAACCCCGAAATAATCAACTTCCATGATGGGCAGGATATTGGCGGGTATGGTAAGGATGACAGCGGTCAGCACCAGGGCCCAGGTATGGTTGAGGCTGTTTTTTTTGCGCAGGTTCAACCTCTCCCCGCAACGGGGACACCGCTGATTAAGGCCGGGGCGAACCGGGAGTACTTTTTCACAGCTTCGGCACAGGCAGAGACCTGCATCCGCTCCGGTCAGAGCCGAATCGTCAACCGATAAAGGAATATTTTCTTTCGGCCCCAGTTTTGACCAGAAAAGACGGCTGTCCATGGCCGACAGGCAGCCGATGCAGCTGATTACCATGCCGATGAAACAGAAAAAGCCGACATTGAATTCTATTTCAGCCATGTGGCTCATCTTGATGATGGTTACAAGAACGCCGATCAGGT
>CAZURY010000245.1:0-4024 GCA_964623145.1 uncultured Desulfobulbus sp.
GGGCATTGGGCGTCAAGTAAGAATTTGGTAAACTGTTGAAATTCCAGAGTGAAAGAGAGGCTTTTGCTGGTATAACGTGGCGAAAGCGAACATATGCTCATAAGGGAGGCGTTACTTTGCAGATTTCTTAGGGAGTTCCAGGCAAAAGGTTGCGCCGGAGTCTGTTTCCGGTTGCAACCGGATTTTTCCACCATGCTTTTGGACAACCTGCTGGACAAAGTTCAGTCCGAGGCCGAAACCCTGCCGGCCTGGAGCCTGCCGGCCCCGGTTGAACTTTTCAAAGATTGCCCGGTGTGACTCAGCAGGGATACCTGGACCCTGATCGGCAATACAGAGGATGAATCTGTCGGGTTCTTCAACCAGGGAAACCGTTATCTCTGTATGTTCAGGGCTGAATTTAACTGCATTGTCCAGGATATTGGTAATTGCCTGCAGGAGAAGGGTTGGGTCACCCATAATCGGTGTTGCCTTATACGGGATATCTTGTTTGATGGTGATGTTTTTCCGGTTGGCAACCTGAGCAATAATATCCGTTGCCTCATTGATCAGGGCTATGGGATCAAGTGGAAGTTGTTTGATTTCCTGGCGGCCATGTTCCAGACGGGTTACGTCAAGGAAATTCTCAATAAGCGCGTTCAGTCGCCGTGCCTGGTCGCTCATTTTGTCCACATAAAGCTTTTCTTCACCCTCCAGCATTCCTGAAAGCATTTCACCGTATCCGAGGATTACCGTGAGTGGAAGTTTCAGTTCATGGGAAACCACCGAGACAATTTCGTCTTTCAGCTGTTCCAGTTCCCTGATCTCGGTGACATCCGTCAGCAGCGCCAGCACTCCGTCAAATCCGATATCCTCAATAAGAACAGAGTGGATATTGACCCGGAAGAATTTTTTTCGGCCATGGGCTGTCAGGCTGATATCAAGGGGAGAAGATGAATTGTCTTCAAGGAGTGTGGACAGATCAGGAATGGTTGTCTCTCCTTTTGGTCGGTTGTTTTCCAGCAGGTGAAAAAAAATATCCAGTTTCGGCAGGGCCGCCTGGTCGGGCATAAATGTTTGCCAGAAAGTATTGAACATGGCGTTTGCCATGATAACATTACCATTGGCATGGTCCCAGAGGATAAGAGGCGGCAGCTCCTTGCTGAGAATATTTTCAATAAAATGGTGTTGCAGACTGAGCGCCTTTACACCGGCGCGCAGATGGGTCAAATGTTGCCGGACTCCACCGGATTCAGGTGTTGGCTGCAGGTTGAAAATCCGGGATGGTATATTGGCATATACCTGCTGTAATCCTGTTTTCAGCTGCTGATCCAGTTGGATCATTTCCGAATAGATGTTTTTTGCCGTCCAGATCCGTTCGCTGATGAGATGCGTGAGGTAACAGAGGATAAGGAAGAGAAGAGGCGGCGTCGGGTCGAGGAACAGGGATTTTCGGAAAAGGAGCACGGATGCGAGCAGTAAGAGGGCGGCAAGCGTGACATTGATTACCAGATTGTATCGTTCCGTCCTTCCCGGCCAGAGAAACAGGCAGAGCAGGCCAATCCCGAACATGGCCAGCCATGATACGGGTGTCAGGGGTTTGAGCCGGTCATGGGCCAGGATGTTATTGAGGATGGTTGCCTGGATTTCAACGCCCGGGGTCTGATCACGGCGGGTGAAGGGTGTGACATGGGAATCGCCAATGCCAAGCGCTTCGGCGCCGACCAGGACGAAGCGATTTTTAAAAAAATCTTTTGGGAATTTTCCGTGCAGAACATCAACATACGAGAGATAAAGAAAGGTCTGCGCCGGGCCGTAATGATTGATCAATATGGAGTCGTTGGGACGCAGGGGCTGTTTTTTGCCGGCTGCCTGTGCCATGACAGCGGCAAATGCCGTCAGCGGGCCATCGCTGGTCTGTTCAACGAGCATGGCTTTGCGCACGACTCCATCCTGACCAAGAACGATCTCTATGTGACCGGATCCAAAGGCATGGCCGAGTGAGGAAGCTGGAGCAAGCACATGTTTTTTACCCATGACCGATGCAAGAACAACCGGTGGTGAAACCGTCATGGCCTTATCAAATACGGCGTCCTCGCTGCCGGGTTCACTGAACAGGAAATCAAAACCGATAACCTTTGCCTGATGGAGTCTGGAAAGGAGACGGGCATGATATCTTCGTGAAAAGGGCCATGGGCCCAATTCGGCCAGACTTTCATCATCGACGCCGACAATGATAATGTCCTGCTCGGGAAGGAGGGGACCGCGGAGGAGAAACAAGCCATCCAGCGTTTTGTTTGAAAGTGATGAAACAACGCCGCCGGCATAGAGCAGGCCAAAGATGACTGCCGCCGCAAAAAGAGCAACCAGCCGATTCAGCACAATCTATCTATGCCTTAGAATATGAGGATCAAGGCGGCAAAGCCAAGCAGTGCCATACCATGCGGCAGCCATGAGGATTCGGCTTCAACGGTCATGGTCTGGGGCGGTGTCCACGGACTTTTTAGACCGTCTTTGGTAATTGATCGTATCCGAACGTAATATTTGCCGTTTACAAGTTGAAAATTAATAGTATACGAGGGGTCTGTCAGCTTGTCATCTTCAGCAATGAGATCCGTGCATGCCTTGTCCGTGGCTATTTGAATCATGTAGCCGGCGGTATCTGCCATGGCCGGCCAACGGAGAGTAATACCATCATCACTGCCTTTGGAAGAAGTGTTCAGGCTCCCCAGTTTAGGTTGTGCCATAATTTCCCAGGTAAGCGGCGTGGAAAAGAGCGTCTCAAAGCCATCGTCTGTTACCAGCTGGACACGGAAGAAATATTTTCCTGGTTTAAGGTCATGGGTGGTATAGAAGGCCTTTGTTGTCTGCTTTTTTTCAACTATGTGGGTAAATCCGGAATCAGTCGCCAACTGAATCCGGTAGTGGTCTGCCAGATCTGATTCAAGCCAGCGAATTTTGATTTCGGGAGTAAAAAATTTCCGGTTGTTTTTTGGGCTGGAAATAATAGGGGCTCCAGGATTGGTGCGAATATGCAGGTCTGCCGGACCTGCGGGACGGCTTTCAAAACCCGCGCTATCTATAGCTGTCAAAAAAAGAAAATAGCTGCCGTCGGTAAGAGAGGATAGCGCAAAATTATTCCCCGGTTTGGCGGATTGCTCAACCAGGGTATTAAAACCTTTCTTGTCGGTTGTAACCCTGACGTGCATGGAGCGGATGCCCTTTTGTACGGGGGCGGTAAAGACGATCGGCAAGGTACGGTATATTTTTTTCAGTTGCGGCAGTGCAGGGATTGGCGGCAGGGCATGTGGAGGTGTCGGCTGTTGCCCTTTTTTCACCTTTGATCCCTGGCCCCTGGACAGAAATATTTTTTGTCCGCCGGCGCTGAGTGCAACCCGGCCTTTCAGGGTTTCTATAATGTTTGTTTCCGGGTCTTCAACTTTGACGCGAAACTCGGTTCCCCGTATCCCGGTGATTGCCATGGGAGTTCTGGTCCTGAAATGTTCGTTGGGCCTGAGTTTTCTCTCTATGGAGTTGGTAATCTTCCCACGGTCTAAAAAGAATTCCGCCTGAAGATTGTTATCGGCAAGACGCATCAGGTAAACCAGCAGCATCTTTGATTCCGGTCCTATCCTGGAATGTTTGTTATCCGGATAGACAAGATGTACGTATTCATCACCTCTGGTTATGACGGTTTGCCCGGGAAGAACAGCATCTCCCTTGTGGAGTTTTAAGCTCTTATTCTCCCTGGTCAACACAAGCGGAGAACCCTTTAAGGAGATTACTTTTGCGGAAACTTTTTTGGCGCGTAGAAGGGGCAGAGGCACCTGCAGGGTGGCGTCTGTATAGATGATGTAGGGCGATGAAAGCTTATTGATACGGGCAATGGTTTTCCAGTCCGAAGGTTTGTTGCAGTATTGCCGTGCAATTCGGATCAGATTTGTCCCCTTTTGTACATGCAGTGGCACCAGGGTCTGTGTCCTTGCTGAAACAGGAGTAGACAGTGTAAGAAGGAAAACGATGATCAGGATATGAAAATTTAATGGTG
>CAZURY010000246.1:0-4022 GCA_964623145.1 uncultured Desulfobulbus sp.
TCTGTGGCGCTCTGCGCCTGTTGAGCGCATGAAATAAACAATGCTGATTACCACTAAGGAGGGCAGACAAAAGTAGTGGTTGCTATTTGTCCGCTTTCGTTCCACTCAAGCAGACCTACAATGTTCATTTTCTCCTAAATTGAACTCAATTTAGGATTACAACTCCCAGCTGGCCTTGAGTAATTCAGACATCTCCGTTTTTTTTTCAACAGCACAAGTAACAGAACCTTCTCTGGCAGCAGTCTCCATTTCCAGGGCAAGCAGGCGTACACCTTCTATGCCAAGGCTTGCGGCAGCGCCTTTGATACTGTGGGCGGCTGCAATAACGCCTCCTGCATCTCCAGTGTCAGCCGCCTGGCAGAGTTGATCAAAATCCTGGGCCGAAGAATCCTTAAACAGGGCCAGCAGCTCGTCTAAAAGCTCTTCATCTCCTGCTGTCTGTTCAAGGGCAAATTCACGATTCCACAACAAATCACTCATATTCTCTCCGTAGACTGTAGATTCATCGATTATCCATCCTACCTGTTGACAGCTGTCAGTATCTCATCAAAGGCAATTTGTCCTTCACGAAGACAGGATACCGCACCGCCAAGACAGCTCACCACCGTGGACGCCCGCCCACCGGGAGTCCGTCCTCCGTCAAGGATCATATCAAGATCGGATCTAAAACACGCCGCAACACCCTGGGCGGTTGTCTGCGGTGAAGCGCCGGAAATATTAGCGCTGGTTGCCGTTATCGGTCCGCCAAATCCAACGGCCAGCCGGGCGGCAACAGGATGTGAAGAGTGCCTCAGGGCCACCGTTCCCGTTCCGGCGGTGAGGCTTACGGGAACATCCATACGAGCCGGGAAAACCAGGGTCAACGGACCCGGCCAGAATGTTTGCATCAAGGAAGAGTAACAGGCCGGCACCTCACGCACAAGAAGATGCAACTGCTTCCGGTTGCCGACAATAACCGGGATCGGCTTGATAGCCGGCCTTTGCTTGACGGCAAACAGTCGTTCAAGTGCTTTGTTATTCAAGGGGTCCACGGCCAGTCCGTACCAGCTCTCTGTCGGAAATGCAACCAACCCGCCCTTTTTAAGCACGTCGAACGCCTGTTCTATTGTCTGCGTATCGATTCGGATTTCCTGATCTACACTATTCTCCCGTGCCAAGTTCTTTATTTTTCTCCTCAACCTGTTGTATCATGGACAGACGATGTTGTTCAAGGGCGGCCGCAATTTTTGTGTCATTCAGGGCAAGAATTCTCGCGGCAAGAACAGCGCCATTTTTAGCTCCGGCCTTGCCGATTCCCATGGTGGCCACAGGAATTCCCGGGGGCATCTGCACGGTGGACAGCAAAGCATCAAAACCATTCAGGGAAGAGGCGTCAAGGGGGACGCCTATAACCGGAAGATGTGTGTGCGCAGCAAGCACGCCGGCGAGATGGGCGGACATGCCTGCTCCTGCTATAATAATTTCGAGCCCACGCTGCGATGCAGTGGCTGCATATTCTACTGCCTGTTCCGGCGTCCTGTGCGCCGACAGGATACGAAGCTCACTCCTGATGGATATCGATTTCAGAAAGGCAGCCGCCTCTCTCATTACAGGCAAATCAGAATCACTGCCCATGACAATGCCGACCCTGGCCCCGATCTTTCCCCCGCTTCGCTGCAAAGCCCGATGGCCGATATCACGACGAAAATAACAGCCCGGCCAGTGGATGGCATCAACCGCTTTATACGCCTGGTCAATGGCCCCGGCAATGGTCGACCCAACAGCGGTTACTCCCAGGACACGACCACCTGCTGTAACAGTACGGCGATTTTTTATCAAAGTCCCGGCGTGAAAAACAACAACATCCTTAACCCGCGCGGCCTTCATCAGGCCGCTGATCGGTTTACCAATGGAATATTTCCCGGGATATCCCTCTGACGCCATAACCACGCATACAGCGGGCCGTGGATCAATTTCAAGCTCTATCTGATCCAGACGGGAGTCTATGACGGCTTCCATAACCTCCACCAGGTCGGTCTTCATCCTCATAAGCAGAGGTTGACATTCGGGATCACCGAAACGACAGTTAAACTCAAGGACGCTTAACCGATTACCATCAATCATCAAACCGGCATACAGCATCCCTTTATATGGCCTCCCCTCGGCGGCCATACCACGAATAGTGGGCAGCATGACCTCGTTGATTGTTCGCATGGCCAGGGCATCGGTGACTACAGGAGCAGGGGAATATGCCCCCATCCCGCCGGTGTTTGGCCCCCGATCACCTTCAAATACAGCCTTATGGTCCTGGGATGAGGGGAGAGGCAAAATGGTTTCTCCATCGGTAAAGGCAATAAAAGAGGCCTCCTCCCCCTGGAGAAATTCTTCAACAACCACTCTGCTACCGGCCTTACCGAAAGCCTTCTCCTTAATTATCAGATCAACGGCTTTTTTTGCTTCCGACTTGCAGGCAGCAACAATAACTCCTTTGCCGGCTGCAAGACCATCGGCCTTAACAACACAGGGAGCGCCTATTTTGTCAATATACTTCTTTGCGGCTCCGGCCTTGGTAAAGACCTTGTAGGCTGCACTGGGAATTGAATATTTCTTAAGGAAATCCTTCGTGAACACTTTGCTCCCCTCAAGGATCGCGCCCCGGGCGGATGGACCGAAAATTCGCAGTCCGTGCTCCTGGAAGATGTCAACAATTCCAAGGGTCAGAGGATCTTCAGGCCCGACCACGGTGAGATCAATTTTCTTTCCCTGGGCAAATTCGAGCAAACCATCGATATCATCGGCGGCAAGATTAACACAGGTTGCCAATTTACGGATACCGGCGTTCCCCGGGGCACAATAAATCTTTTTTACCTTTTTTGATTGGTTAAGTTTCCAAACAAGAGCGTGTTCACGCCCACCCGAGCCGATAACTAAAATTTTCATTCACATCTCCTCATTGTTCAGAGCACATTCAACCGTAAGCGCAGATTTCCGATTATCAGATCACGGCCACAACAATGACCTCTGACTTCCGTCCTCTGTTTTCGGATAAGAACAGGTTAACATCATAAACATACAATTGAGCCGTCCAGGATCGTAGAAAATAGAAGCAGAATACCAAACAGCACAAACTCCCTCAATAAAATAGAGCACCCGCAAGGAATCTACCCGACATAACTTTGGAAATAATCCCGGCAGTTCATCACACAGGGAAGGACGGCTCCAATCTTCATTTTCCTTGACAGCAGCAAAAGCTACCTGCTAACATAATAAATGAGGATTCATTCATTTCACCCCATTCATTTTCCAGCTAATCGATCAGCCTGATGAAGTCATCGGACAAGCAAGTTTCAGATAAACATAGAAAAATCATTAAAGCATCGACAAAAGTCTTTGCCAAAAAAGGTTTTTTCAATGCAAGGATTTCCGACATCGCCAAAGAGGCGAAGGTTGCCGACGGGACCATTTATCTCTATTTTAACAACAAATTTGACATCCTGCTTTCCGTCTTCGACCAGGAAATCGGTCGACTTGTTGACCAGGTGACAACGCTGCTTGAAAAGGAAGATGACCCCCGAAAAATGCTTGAAATTTTTATCCGTAAGCACCTGGCTGAGATGAAAAGAAACAGAAACCTGGCCGAGGTCATTCAAATCGAGCTGCGCCAGACCAATAAATTAATCAAGGATTACCGCAATAATCAGTTTAGTGAATACCTGAATATTCTCTCGGCAATTATAAAAAAGGGGCAGCAGGAAAAAATATTTCGGCAGGATATTATGCCCGGGATCGCTAAACGGGCAATTTTCGGGGGACTTGATGAAATCTCCCGAATCTGGAGCCTGAAACTGGAGACAAATTATACTGTGGATGAAGCGGCGAAACAGGTGTCGGATATTTTCCAGCTTGGTATTCTGGCTCCTTCTCCAGGCGCACAATAACCCAATCGTAACTACTCACAGCCACACCATCTTCGAAGTCTCCGCTTATCTGCGCAAATATGACGCGGCTGTAAGCAGTTACAGGTCTGAGGTAATGAAAACACA
>CAZURY010000247.1:0-4017 GCA_964623145.1 uncultured Desulfobulbus sp.
TCCCCCCTCTCGCCGAACAACGGGAAATCGTCAATCGCGTGGAAGCCAAACTCGCCCTCTGCGACAAGCTGGAAGCAGAGGTAACCGCCGCCGAACACCACGCAAAAAATCTCTCCGCTGCGATTCTGCAGGAAGTGTTTGACCAGCAGGAATAGGAGGTCAAGTTGATGAATTTATCGGATTATGGTGGCCTAAAGAGCTGTATCAATGACTCGGAATCAAGCTCATTTCTCTGAGGCTGCTCCCATAAAGGCCGGCTTGAATGCCGAAGACCCCCAGGTTCGTGGGAATGCGGAACGGGCCAGGGAAAATCTTTTACGGATCGGCCGCTTTGATTTTCTGGACCTGGAATGAAGAGGCCTGATATTCCACAGGTAAGCGGAACGAAGTGAAGACTTCGAGCTCGCTTATCTGTGAAATATCCTGGTTAATTTGTGTCCTTTTGATTGTCTATTGACGAATCAGGTATCTGGCGCCATTCATGGACCCGGCAACGCGTCCGGCCTGTTTCCCCGATATTCCTTTGGAACCAATCCGTCCTCGTTCCCGAGGTGAGGTGATTATATCATCAACCTGTTCCTGGGTGAGGAACTGGGCCTCATAGGTAACACCGTTGAGGGAAAGCTGCGTGGTAAAGGCACGAAGATGATTTCGTGATCCTTTTGCCAGATTCTGATAAACGATTTCTATATCTTCGTTGTCCGTCTGTTCCAGAAATTCATAGAGATCCTTGATATCCAGGTCTTCGATGGTGGCGCCAACTTTCAAGGCTTCGATTAATGATGTCCGCCCCTGTTCAACGAGGGAATTATACAAATTCAGCATCTCCGGACTGGTAAATACCCCAATGGATGAATCTGTTACAGGGTCCGGCAAATTGTACTTGTTGAGCAGTGCCTTGATTGCATCCATGTGTCGCTGCTCACTCTGGGCGATATTATTGAAAACACGGTGCCCCCATTTTTGATAGAGTACCTGATACACATCCCTGGCTAATTTTTCTTCTTCACGCATCCTGGCCAGGCCGACTTCTTCTTCTGCGCTCAGATCCTGGACCGGCAGTGAGGCTATTACGGTAGAAAGACCTGGTTGTTGTCCCTGATGGCCGGGTCCTCTGGCTTCACCGTTACCAGCTGTCATACACAGAAAAACTGCAATAATTATCACAGCGCCACTTGTGTTTTTATTTATTTTTTTCATTGTTTTCCCTCTTGGTTAAAGTTGTAAAGTGTGCTTTTTGTAATTGTCTTTACAAGCCGGATACCAGATGGGAAAACATTTATTGAAATGTTGTTTTATCAGTGTGTTACTCTCTTTTATTTTTGTAAGGAGGGTCAAGGTTGATTGAAAACGGCAACTCTGTTCGACGAATTTGTCGAGTCCCTTAAGAGACAGGGGAAAGGACAGGGCCGAAAAGCCCCTTCCATCCACGATCCCTGCTTGTTATCGACGATAATGTCGAGAGCGGTCAGGAATCGTCTTCACCTGGCATCAGCACCGGCGGGTTTGTTTCTTTTTTCGGAAAAACGCTTTCAATTTTTTTGGAGTTAAATATGGTGCAACATGCTGAAACAACGGACAAGTAAGTGAAGAATACCGGGGCGGCACGGGGCAACGGATATTGTTCTACATAGTCCGGCATGCTTCCTGCTTCTTCACGATCACCATTAGGCAAGTTCCGCGACCTTGATTTCAGCTCGTATGATTGTCGTGTCTAAAAAAGATATATTGGAGAATCAGACTATGAATATTCGCAAAATCACGTCAATGACAATGCTTTTTTCTTTTGTCCTGCTTGTCTTGACCTCTATTATCCTTTACATAGTTCCCCATGGTCGCGTGGCATATTGGTCTGACTGGCACCTCTGGGGGCTGAGCAAAATCCAGTGGGGGAATATGCATGTCAACCTTGGATTTTTGTTTTTATTGTCGGGAAGTTTACATATTTTTTTCAACTGGAAACCCCTGATTGCTTATATGAAAAACAAATCCCGTACGCTGCAAATCTTTACCGCCAACTTTACTGTTGCTCTGGTCCTTGTGCTGTTTGTCGGTATTGGTACGCTAATGAATATTCCCCCAATGAGCACGGTCATCAATCTTGGAGAGGTGTTTAAAGAACGGGCAGCGGAAAAATATGGAGAACCACCTTATGGGCACGCAGAACTTTCTTCACTCAAGCTCTTTGCGAAACGAACAGGACTTGACCTGACCAAGACCATACAACTCCTGCGGCAGGCCGGTATCAGTTTTCATGGAGCGCAACAGAGTATTCAGGAGATTGCCCGGCAAAACAATCGTACCCCCAAGGGCCTGTTTGAAATAATGAAGCCGGCCCTGCAGACACCGGCCGCCGGTGGCTCATTGCCTGATGCTCCGCCTCCGGGATTTGGACGACGGACACCGGCAGAGATCTGCGATGAATATCAGCTTGATCTTGCCGGGATTATGAACGGCCTTGCCAGGCATGGTATCAAAGCTGAAGCCGGTCAAAGCATTAAAGAAATCGCGTCCGACAATCACCTTGACCCCCATGCGTTGTTCGAGATTCTTCATCGGGCGGCTATGCAGTAAATCAGGTTGTATGCGGTGAAAAGTCCACTCTTGATGCCGATTATCGCGGCTTTCCTGTTACTCATTCCCATTCGGAGCTCTGCCGAAAGCCTCATGGGGACGGTGTTGTCTGTGGACAGGGAAAAGGGACAGATAGTCCTGCAGGTAGAAACTGAAAATGATCAGCAGCGTGAAATAACCCTACAGGCAGCGGGCGCACTTCCCGCCTGCGTCCTTGTCGGTTCGCAGGTGCGCGCTTGGGGTAATTTTGCCCCGGGGGAAAAGGGGAAATTTTCCGCCACCGATCTCCGAGGTCCGGGGCGCCATCCGGATGCAACAGGTGTCCTTGCCCGGCTGCACAGCAAGCATCCCCGCAGCAGCAGACATATAACCCGAACGAACAGGCACAGGTCTCCTCGCAGGAGACGACACGGACGACGATGAGAAAAAGGCAGCAAAGACACCGCATCCTTTTGCCGCAGACGGCAGAGAATATTCCCTTATGGCTGGCCAACCTTGGTTTCTTCAGCCTGCTCATGGGCGTGGTCCTTGTCTATTCTTCCTGGCAGTTGCAGCGGATAGATAAATCCATGCGGAAAAACGCCCTGGAACGTTCGCGGCTGGTCACCGGCATTATAGAAGAAAATATGAAAATATCCGGCCTTACCTCCAGGGCTGTTGAGGAGATGACCTACACAATGTTAAACGACAAGGCCCATTTTATTGACTACCTGGATTCGGTCGAACCCCTGCGTGAAAAGGAGTTGACGGCCCTGGCGCGCCAGAGCAGCCTGACCGGAATCACCCTGATCAGGCAATCCGGGACCGTTGTATCCGGCCCGCCGGCATGGCTGGAGGAAACCCCGGATTGCACCGGCGCGCCGCTGCGGATTCTCTATAACCACAAACGTGGTTACGCCTACATGATGCACCCGGCGCCCAGTCCGGACGGTGACCTTGCCTGCGTTATTGTCGGCCTGGATGCCGCGAGAATTTTTTCCGTACAGAAAAAAACCAGCCTGTCCGCCATACTGGAGATGCTCTCCAAACTGCCCGGTATCCATTATATCCGGCTGCAACGGCAACAGCCGATGAAAAAACCAGCCGTTAATCTGAAGCAGGACGATTACGGCTACACTGCCGAGACAAGGATACAGACCGCCAATGGACTGCTCATCGTCGGCCTGGATGCCGCCCATTTTATTCAACGCCGTAACAGTCTGCGCAACCAGTTCATTGTATTCGGAGTTCTGTTATGTCTCATCGGTTTTTTTTTCTCCTGGCTGCTCTACCAGTACCAGAAAAAAAATCTGGCACAGATCCGCTCTTTTGAACGAATGATGGCCGGAGAACATGAGGCCGCCACCCTGGGACGTGCCACTGCAACCATTGCCCATGAGGTACGTAATCCGCTCAATGCCATCAACATGGGACTGCAGCGGCTGAGTATGGAATCAACCCTGG
>CAZURY010000248.1:0-3997 GCA_964623145.1 uncultured Desulfobulbus sp.
TCCAATCCTCCCAGACAAAGATATTTCATCTCCAGGTACTCGTCCATCCCATACCTTGATCCTTCCCTGCCGATCCCCGACTCCTTTATTCCGCCAAATGGGGCGGATTCCGTTGACATAATGCCGGTATTGATGCCGACCATTCCGTATTCAAGCTGCTCGGCCACCCGCCATACCCGGCCGACATCACGGCTGTAAAAATAGGAGGCAAGCCCGTAAGGAGTATCATTTGCAAGATGGACAGCCTCTTCTTCAGTCGTAAAGGAGAAAAGTGGCGCCACCGGGCCAAAGGTTTCTTCCCGGGCAATCCGCATCTCAGGGGTTACATCAAGCAGGATGGTGGGCTCAAAAAAGAACCCGGAATCGCCAATTCGCTTGCCGCCGCAACCAATACGAGCGCCTTTATCCACGGCATCCTGAATCTGTTCTTCCACCTTCATGATCGCATTGAGATCAATAAGAGGCCCCTGATTGACGCTCTCATCAAAGCCGTTGCCCACCTTTAATTGTCCCTGCACCTTTGCAATAAGCCTATCGGCAAAATCATCATAGATCTCATTGTGAACGAGAAACCTGTTAGCACAGACGCAGGTCTGACCGGAATTTCTATATTTGGAAGCTATAGCGCCTTCTACGGCGGCATCAAGATCAGCATCGGCAAAGACCAGAAACGGCGCATGACCACCCAGCTCCAGAGAAATCTTTTTAACCGTATCTGCGCATTGGCGCATCAACATCTTGCCAACTGCAGTCGAACCGGTAAAACTGAGTTTTCGGACGATGGGATTTGCCGTCAACTCGGCGCCGATCTCCGAAGCCGGGCCGGTCAGGACATTAAAGACTCCGGGCGGAATACCAGCCTCATCGGCCAGTTGGGCAAGAGCCAGAGCGGAAAACGGCGTCTGAGCCGCTGGTTTAATAACCACCGGACAGCCTGCGGCCAGGGCAGGCGCTGCCTTGCGGGTTATCATCGCCGAGGGAAAATTCCATGGGGTAATCGCTGCGCATACGCCGACAGGTTGCTTAATAACAAAAATACGCTTGCCCGGCTGAGCCATGGGAACGGTATCGCCATAAACCCGTTTGGCCTCTTCGGCGAACCATTCGACAAAGGCAGCCCCGTAAAGGACCTCACCCCTGGCCTCTGTCAGCGGTTTACCCTGTTCAAGGGTCATAATCGCTGCCAGGTCATCCTGATGCTCAACAATCATATTGTACCAGCGACGGACCATTCGGGAACGCTCATGGGCTGTCAAAGATCTCCAACCAACCCATGCCTCCTCTGCTGCGGCAATTGCATCAGCGGTTTCCTGACTTCCAAGAGCGGGCACTGTACCGATTAACTCCCCGGTTGCCGGATTATGCACATCAAGGGATGCCCCGGAGGGGGAAGAAATCCACTTGCCATTGCTATAACATTGCTGACGAAACAGTCTGGTGTTTTTCAACTCCATGGTAACTCCTGTCTATCTCTGTTCATTCCACTGCCTGATTCCCGACACAAAGCGTATCACCCGGCAGAATCGTTCTTTTATATTTATGAAACGCATAAAATGTGCTAAAAGAAAAATACGCTTACAATTTTTACCTGCCTGGATAAGCCAGCATGGCTGGAGCAAATTGGCAGGCCACAACACCAAATGAAAATCTACCGGAACGATATCGCCTTATGGTCGATTTTCGGATGAACCAGCATGGCTGGACCAAATTTTTCAGGTCATAGCCACAATGAACCATGAAAATGGCCTGAGAAGAGAGCCTTTAAGGACTATTTCCGGATAAATAAATAATGATCACCGAGCTGAGACGATCAAAACGTATCACTGATTATCTTCCCATCCTGGTCAACGCAAAAAACGGCTCAACAGGCGACCGTCTTGCCGGGCCCTTTTCCAGTCGCATCATTGACATCTCCGAGCACGGGGCCTGCCTGCTTATGACACAGGTAATGCAAAAGGGTTATCACATCTTTCACTCAACCCGTGAAGATGACTCCCGGGTCCTGCAACTCACAATCAACGTACCCCCGGAAAACATTCCTTTTTCCGTTACCGCACATCCTATATGGCTGGACCTCTTCCGCCAGGATCAGATTCGAGCCTTTAAAATGGGCATCAAGTTTCTCATCGGTCCCGAAAGCGAGCAGATGAAACAATTGAAAAAGGCCATGCAAATGCAGCAGAAAAGCCGTGCTGACTGGTGGGCATCCCATACACTCACCGGCAGCGCATGACAGCAGGGTCGTAAAAAAAGAACCAGCCGATCCCGCTTGTGTTTTTGCCCAGCCTTCATTACAGGCTGAAAACCTGCACCTTCTGATCAACCCCCCGCAAGGAAAGATTCCCGACTTCCCGCATCATAATATCATCCCCCACCGCCTCCCGAACCGGCGCGGTTACATAAATATGGCACTTGGATGATTCCGCAGCCAACCGTTGTGCAATATTGACGGGAGTGCCGATCACCGTATAATCCAGCCGCCTTCTCGAACCAACATTACCAATATACATCCGCCCGCTGGTTACAGCTATACCTAGATCCACAGTTTGAAAATTTTTCAAGTGTTCTGCCCATCGCTCGCGCAGCTCTTCAAAGCGATCGCGCAAAAAAAGGGCAGTACGGACCGCAGCCAAACCTGCATTTTCCAGCTCTACGGGAGCTCCAAAAACAGCAAGAACTGCATCACCCATAAATTTGTCGACCGTACCTCGATTGCAGAAAATAGTCTCGGTGAAAAGTTGAAAAAATTCATTGAGAAACAGACGAAGATCGGGAAGCTCCATATGCTGAACAAGGCTTGTGAAATTACGAATATCGGCAAAAAGGACCGTTACCTCTCGTATTTCCCCGAGTCCCATTATGTTTTCGTCACTGGCAAGCAGAATTTCCGCAACCTCGGGAGATACATATTGCTCAAACAATGTTCGCATTCTGGTTGTTCGCTTTGCCCCTTCTAACGACCGAACATTTTCAAGGGCAAGCGCGGCCTGGCCGCAAATAATTCCCAGCATCTCATTGTCCGCTTCCGAAAAAAGAGGCCCTTCGGTGGTCCTGCTGATATTCAACACACCAAGAATTGTCCCGCGAACGATCAGGGGAAATGAAATGGCTGAAGCAATTTCTCTTCGCTTCAGCAGAGGAGCAAAGATGGACTTTTCCTGGGAATCACGATTTAAAATAACAGGCTTACCCTGCTGAAAGACCCAGCCGGCTATCTGCTCTCCAGGTTTCAAGCGGATAGAGCCGGCAAGCTGTCTGTCCATGCCACGAGCGGCCGCAATTTTAAGACGGTTCTCATTCTGGTCATAAAGCATAACCGAGACATGCCCAACCCCTGTCTGTTCGACCACCTGATCGAGCAAAACGGCGAGAACTTCATCCTCATTTGTCGAAGAGAGAAATTGTTCGCCAAGGCTGTACAAAGGCAACAACGTGTGAAAACGTGCATTCTCCCGACGAAGAAGAGACTCTTCCATGGTCCTTGTTATCTGATACTTCAGCTGATCGGAATCAAGCGGCAGGTCAACCAGACCGCTGATACCGCAATCCATGGCTCGGCGAAGCAAACGAGAATCTTCTTTTCCGCTTAAAAGCAGGCCGGAAACCATGGGACACCGGCTGGACAACTTATGGAATAACTGACAACCGTCCTCCCCTTTCACTTTTTCGTCAATCAACACCAGGGTAATGGCATGCTTTTCGCATAATGAAATACCACCGGCAAGAGTATCACAAAAAAAAAGCTTATATTCCCCAAGAAGCTGATCAATTGCCGAATAATACTTACTTTTTTCTGAAAACAGCAGGATGGGTTTGCACATATTTTTCTCTGGGCCGGAAGGATCGATGAACTCGGTTGATTAAATCACCAAACTCACCAACGCCCTTGCTTCTGTTACGACTGTTGTAAAAATGCTCTATTGAAGAAATACTCTAAACAATATTGTAAACGTTCACCAGCACCCCATCTTCGTCCGATCAGGCCTCCTCACATAGC
>CAZURY010000249.1:0-3994 GCA_964623145.1 uncultured Desulfobulbus sp.
AACGCTTTAAACCTGCATCCGCATTATTTCCTGATAGGCTTCCATGGCCTTGTTGCGTACCTGAACCATGAACCGGATGGAAATATCCGCCTGTTCCATGGCAATCATGGCTTCATGCAGGTTTTTTGCGGTACCGGCGGTCACCTGCTTAACCGCCGTATCCGCAGCCTGTTGCTGCTGCTCAACATTGCCGACGATTCCGGAAAGCATTTTGGTGAAACTCTGCTCTGCCTGGCCGACCTCTGATTTTTGGTCTCCAGGTTGGAATGCGGGCAGTTGAATGGTCTGGATTGGCTGCATGTTTTTTCTCCTGTATACCGGGGTACAGTATTTTTAAAAAAAATATTTTAAAAAAAATTCCGATATGAACTACTTATCGGCCTATCTCAAGCGCTTTTAATGCCATGCGTTTGGCCGATTTGACAATTGTCGTGTTGGCCTCGTAGGAACGGGTTGCCGACATCATATCCGTCATTTCTTTAAGAACATTAACGTTTGGCATCTCGACATATCCATCTTTTCCGGCATCGGGATGCGATGGATTATATATCCGCTGGGGCGGGCTTTGGTCTTCAATTATTCGGGCTACCTTCACTCCGTTGAGCCCCTTGTTCATGCTGCTTTGCAGGTGGTCGGCAAAGGGAATGGGGGTTGTCTGAAAATAGACCGACTTTTTTTTGTACGGTCCGCCTTCAGGGGTGGATGTGGTTTCAACATTGGCGATGTTGGAACTGATTGTATCGAGCCGTGTTCGTTGCGCCTGCAGGGCAGATGCAGCAATTTTAAAAGTTGTAAAGATATCCATTATGACTCCGTGAAAATGGTTGTTTTAAACAAATATGCAAATTACCTGCCATCATTTGCGGCATACTTCAGCATGGATAATTTTTTCTTCAGCATGGTTGCTGCCGCCTCATAGAGAATTTCATTTTCCGATAGTTTGATCATCTCTTTGTCAACACTGACCGAGTTTTTATCACCTATGCCTGTCTTGTCTTTCTCTTCTACAATTCGACCTTGAATTTGGTCGATATGAGCAGGAGTTATGGCCATATGGTTCGGCTTGGTCATTACCGGCCTCAGTCCTCCCTCCCGCACAGCGCTCCTGAGTTGATCCTCAAATTCAAAGGAGACCGCCGAGTACCCGGGGGTTTCAGCGTTGGCAATGTTTGAACTGATTATTTCCTGGTTGCGAGAGCGGAGATCAAGCACCTTTTGCAGCAGATGCATGGTGGTGTCAAATTGTTGAACAAGTGGCATCGTTTCCTCCTTGACTGACGGGAATACCTGGCTGGTTTTTTACCAACCGGCACTACTGAATTTGTGAAATATCCGGGTTAAGCTGAAGAATTTTTATTTCCTCCTCAGCCAGTTTTTTCCAGCGGGCTTCTTTCCCCTTTTCGGTCAATTGCTTGAACTGATTAAGGGCCATATCCTTTTTGCCCGTTTTTTCATATATCTCTGCCAGGCGAAACATAGCCTGGTCCCCATAGGGTTCCTCTTCGGCAAGGCGGGTAAAAACCGGTATGGCTTGTTCATATTGTCCTTTTTGGAAAAGTGATTCAGCCAGCAGATAATCACGTTCCCCTCCGGACCAACCTGAAAGTTTCTTGTCGGTCAGTAGAGAGATGACTTTCTTCCATTTGCCGAGGTCAAAAAATATCCGGGCTGCGGTTTTCTCTATTTCAGGGCTTGAAGGTCTGTCGGCACGCTCAAGCAGGCGTACGGCGGCTTGTATATCTCCACTGTCTCTTAACGCCTTGACACGAAAAAGATAAACCTCAGCCTTGGCAGGACTGTTTGGGAAACGAGAAAAATATTGATCACCGTAATCTTCGACCTGGTCATATTGACCGGAATTGTACAGGGCTCTTATCATGGGAATATAGGCTTTTTCCTGTTCTTCTCCGGTGGCAACATCGAGTATATATTGATAAACCCGACCGGCTCGGTCATAGGCGCCAAGTTGTTCATAGGCATGGGCCAGGTCAAATAACAGTCCTATCCCCAGCCAGCCGTGTGCAAAAAACCGACGGTTTTGTTTGGCAAGGACAAGGGCGTCGATATATCGTTTGTTGTTGATCATTTTTTTAAGCACTGCCGGTAACTGGGCAATAATCAAAGCCTTTGTTTCCGTTGACAGAAGACCGTGCCGGAAATCACGCAGAATTGTCATAGCCTGGCTGATGGAGACCTCCGATTTGCCGGCAAGGGCATTGACCATGGCCTGTTTGACAAAAGCCTCTTCGCGAAGAGACTTGCGGTTGGCCGTAATTCCAATTTGTCCATAAGTTTCCGCTGCCTGGTCGTTATCCATGATTTCCCGAAGAAACTTGATGTCTGTAAGCTTGATTCGAGCACGATAGTTTCCCTCGGATCCGGGGAAGGCATTCTGGATCTGACTGAACAGGGGAATTATTTTTACCCATTTTTCCCCATTATGAAGTCTGCTTACCCCCAGCCTGAACATGGCCAGCGGCTGCAGGTCGGAACCGTTGAGCAGCTGAATTAATATCCGGTATTTTTTCACTGCCCTGCCATATCGTTGATGGCTGTACAGTGTGCCGGAGAACTGGGCAAGTGAGCGGGGATGTTGGTTGATAATCGGTGTGTCTTGATCAATTTTGTCATAGGCAATCAGTGCCTTGATGGTTTCTCCTGAGGCAAAATACGTATCAGCCTGCCGCAAAAGACGCAGGAGGTTTGCATCCTTGGGATAGGCGATGTCATCCCTTGCTAAAATTTTCACGGCACGCTTCGGGTGGCCTGTTTCCAGGGCGAGTTCAGCTTGAAAAATGTTGAGCCAGGGAAGCAACGGATTGTTCGCGTTTAATTGTTTTTGCTGCTTTCTTATGGAAATAGCGGCCAAAAAAGGATCTTCGTGCCAGGCTACCACATATGTATAGAGAATATCGGCATAGGAGGCAAGAGGCGTGTCCGGGTAGGTGAGAGTTATCTGTTGCAGGAGTTTGTATGGCTCTTCATACTTATCTGCCCGGGCAAGGCATTCAGCATAGGTGAGCAGTAATCGTTTTCGGTAGCCTTCATTTTCTTCCTTTTCCAGTCGGCCTTTTACATTTTCAGCTATTTGCAGCCAACCGCTCTCTTTAATCAGTTCAATATTTTCTTCTCCCAGCCAGACTGAGGTTGCCACAACAGGTTTGATTGCGGCGGCCACCGGAAAGGGTGGCAGAGAAAAAAGAAAGGAAGGTGTGATTGAAACCGGTTGCTCAAAGGTTCTGATAAAGAGTTTCCAGTCAGTGCCGTATTCAGAGGCATACACTGGATTGGTAAAATCAATCTCCTTTCGATTGAGAGGCGTCAGGCCATGCAGCCGGGCGGAGAGATCAGGATACCTGGCCGAGAGTGGGTTGCCGAGTTGGATATCCAATATAATTGATGAGGTCTCTGATATTTTTCTGGCCCGAACATGTTGCGGCGGATACCTGAAATAGAGAGAAAGCAGTAGGTTTTCGGCCTGTCTCCTGGTTATCATCTTGACCAGTTTGCCGTCCCCTGAAAGTGGTTTAAACGATTGTGTCGGCAGGGTATTTGTGAGTATCAGGTCCACCCGTTTCCCAAAGGTTTCGACCTTGAATAGAGGGAGGGAGGAAAAACGAAGAAATATTTGTATCCTGTCTGTTGCCGTTGTTCTTGAAGCCTGACGCAGAAGTATGGATTGAGCTGTGGCCGGCCGTATAGACAGGAGAAACAGGATCAACAGTGGTGGCAGTATTTTGACATTTTTTTTCATTTCATTCCATCGCAATATAAGTTGTTACTGTTGAAGCAATTAATATTCCATAAATGTTTTATTTTTTTATATTATTGTAACAGTGTGAAATATTAGCTGTTAATATTGCTGTGCTCCGGAGGGGCAGGTGGTGTTTTTTTGTGTCGGTTTTTTGGCATTTTGACCCGGCCGTTTGAGTTTTGATTGAATGATTACCCTTTTATTCGCTCCATTATCTGAACTCTTAAATGTCAGGCTGGA
>CAZURY010000250.1:0-3982 GCA_964623145.1 uncultured Desulfobulbus sp.
CTCCTCGGAGTCTACGCTTACCTGTATATCTATGTTTTATACTTAGCCATCTTTAAGTAAGTCGTGACTTTTTACGAGTTCATTACAATTAACAAGGCGTCAATCGGGGTTTGGTATGAATATAAGGATCATGGCGACCTCATCTGGCAACTTTGCTGCGGCAAAGGCTGCAGAAAAAAGAATAACAGTGCAGCGACAACCGGTGGCAACAGGGTTTTCGTAATAAGTCAGGCCGCTTTTTTATTGGTGCATTATGGTTCCAGCGTTACCGGGCAGCCATTGATAATTCCTGCCGCCGGAGTTATGGCCGTTTATCTTTTTTCGGCGGGTTACAGTAAATAATACCTTAACCTAACCCGGCAAAGCCGGAACCCAAAAGGTATCCTCGTTCCACTACGCCATGGGTGTGGTGGAACCAGTAAGCCTGGAGCGAAATGAAAATCGCTCAATTCAGGTAACATACAAGGTTTAAAATAACAGCTCCGGGAGACAGATCATGAAAGAAATATCGATTCTTGTAGGCGGGAAGGCTGGTGATGGCATTCGACAAGCCGGTAACGTCATTGCCCGGCTGTTCAATCGCATCGGTTATCGCATTTTTTTCTATGATGATTATCCTTCCCTGATACGGGGTGGCCACAATTTTTCAATCATCAGAGCTGCGGAAAGGCGTATTATCGCCCATAAAGAAACAGTGGATGTTATCGTTGCTCTGAATCAGGATACGATTGAAAAACATTTGCATCGGCTTAATGCAGGTGGAACTATCCTCTATGATTCTAAAAAATCGACAACAGAAGGTGTCGGAATCGATTTTATGGGAATTGTCAACCTGTTTAACGGGAAGCCGATCATGCGAAATACCGCAGCCATCGGCTCATTGGCCGGTGTATTAGATATTCCATGGCCTGTTCTGGAAAAAGTGATCTCCGATACCGTAGAGAAAGAGATCGAATTGAATGTGCAAATCGCCCGACATGCATATGATCAGATTGATTCCCCGCATAAATCCGTGCCGAAACTGGAACAACCACCACTTCCCTTGATCACGGGCAATGAAGCCATTGTCCTTGGGGCGGTCAAAGCCGGTTTAAATATGTACATTGCCTATCCCATGACTCCGGCATCCTCTATTCTCCATTATCTGGCAGCCAATGAGAATGAATTGGGGGTGGTCACTGTGCATCCGGAAAGTGAAATCGGTGGCGCGCTTATACTTCTGGGAGCAGCCTATACAGGCGCACGGGCCATGATAGGTACTTCCGGCGGAGGATTTGCATTGATGACGGAGGCATTAAGCCTGGCAGGGCAGGGCGAACTGCCCATGGTCATCATAGAGGTTCAGCGGCCCGGACCTGGCACCGGGGTCCCCACGTACACCATGCAGGCCGATCTTGATTTCGTCGTTCATGCGGGCCATGGAGAAATTACCAGGGTCGTACTGGCACCGGGTGATGCCGAGGAGGCTTTTTATATGAGCGGGATGGCCATGAACCTGGCCTGGAAATTTCAAATTCCAGCATTTGTCCTTTCTGACAAACATTTAAGTGAAAGCATATTCAGCTTTGAGGGCGACCTGGACAAGGTCAGGCCGGAGGAGGCGCTGTTATGGAATAAGGAAGGTGAATATAAAAGATATGCTGACAAAAAAAATGGTATTTCCCCGATGGCCTTTCCCGGAAACCCGTCGGCCATAGTCAAAGCTACTTCCTATGAACATGATGAAAATGGCATTGCAACTGAGGAGCCAAAAGCTATTTCCAGAATGCAGAGCAAGCGGTTGCGTAAAAGAAAATACCTGGAAAATGAGCTAGAAAATTACGAACTCGTAAAGGTTTACGGAAATGTCGATTCTACAACCGTCCTTCTGTGCTGGGGCTCCACTAAAGGAGCATGTATGGAAGTAGCCGATATCCTTGATGTGCGAGTAGTGCAGCCCATCCTGCTGGAGCCTTTACCTGTTGATGAACTCAAAAAGGCCCTTGCCGGTGCCGACAAGATCATTGATATAGAAGTCAACGCCACCGGACAACTGGCACGGCATATCGCCGGCCACGGCTTTTCTGTTGACGAGATGATTTTGCGATTTGACGGGCGTCCATTTACCGTCGATGTTCTGCTCGACAGTGTCAGGGAGGTGATTTGATGAAAATTAATAAAAAATTAGGAACATACGCGGAAAATACCTGGTGTCCGGGTTGCGGTAATTTTGCTCTTTTAAATGTTTTAAAAAAAATTCTGCCACAGCTTCAAGATGAGGGCCTGGATCTCTGCAAGGTTGTTTTGGTGTCAGGAATTGGTTGTCATGCTAAAATAGTTGATTATGTCAATGTCAACAGTTTTTATTCACTTCATGGTCGTGTTCCACCGCCAATGACTGGAATTAAACTGGCCAACCCTGATTTAACGGTGATCGGCCATGCAGGCGATGGAGATGCCTATGGTGAGGGAATTGAGCACCTTATTTTCAGCGCTAAACGCAATTTGGATATGACGTTTATTGTCCACAATAACAGGGTATACGGACTGACAACCGGTCAGTTCACACCTACCAGCCCTCCGGGTTTCAAGGGGCGGTCGACACCAAAAGGATGTCCCGAAGACCCGTTTAATCCCATTGAGCTCATGCTGTCGGCCGGTGCAACCTTTATCGCCAGAGGATATGCGCGGAAAATGGAACATCTTCAACTATTGATCAAGGCCGCAATCAGCCATAAGGGGTTTTCCTTTGTTGATGTGCTTCAGCCTTGTGTGAGTTTTTTCGATACATACGACTATTACAATGAGCGGGTATATGAGTTTACCCAGAGCGCCCGGGAGCTATCCAATAAAGAGGCCGCATTTATCAAGGCGCAGGAATGGAAGTATGCTGAAGGCGAACAGATTCCCATAGGTATTTTTTATCAGATAAGTAAGCCGACTTACGAAGATAAACTGCTGCAGGGAAGAGTTCCTGTACGCTTGACACCCGGGAACATCCGTCCGGTTCTTGAAAAACATATTTGATGAAATCGTGGAACAAGCTGCTTTGCGTATTCTGATACATCGGGATTTTGAATGTGTGGAGCAACAGAGAGGAAAAGGAGCTGACAAAAGAACAATTGTCAATGTTTCGTTTTTGAGATGACCGACAATGATGGGCAAAACTTATTTATCAGGTAAACTCTGCAGCCATGCATAAATATCTGCAGCATCCTGCCTGGAAATCCTTTCCTCCGGAAAGCTCGGCATGATGGTTGATTGAGGGTTACGGATAAAACGTAGAAAACTGCCAAATCCTCTGTTGATACGGGCAATTTCTGGAGCCTTGCCACCTTTTGCTTTTCTGCCGTGACACGCATAACAGTTATGCATTATAAACCATTTTTGTCCATTTTCGGCGCTCCCCGGTGGCGGTGTGCATGCTGCAGGCAGGAAAGATGTAATCAAAAGCACAACCCTTATTATTACCCTATTTCGAAAGATATGAGACATAGTTCCGTTTAAGTTGGAATACGGGAGAAACCACGTGTAAAAAAAGGAATTATTGTCACAGATACCAGAGATACGGAAAAATGCAATCAGCCTCATGGTGCCTCAAAAAAATATCAGCCCTTGACTGATGCCACCATGTGTCATAATTTAAAGACTGTCGCCTGGAAAAATAATTGTGTTGCAATACACATGGGCAGGGTCAAATCAGGCAGGACGCTCTCGTTTTTGAATAGGGAGTTATCGTATGCAAAAGAAAAAATACAGTTGAGAAAAAAATGTCGATGAAAACAGAAGAAGCCATTCGGGCCAGACGGTCCGTCAAGCAATATGACCCGGCCCATACAATGACCGATGATGAGATTGATGCGCTGCTTTCGCTGGCAATACTCTCCCCCACTGCTTTTAATATTCAAAACTGGCGTTTTGTTATTGTTACTGATCCGGAGTTGAGAAAGAAAATCAGGGAGGTGGCGTGGGATCAGTCACAGGTAACCGATGCTTCTCTGTT
>CAZURY010000251.1:0-3974 GCA_964623145.1 uncultured Desulfobulbus sp.
TTACAGGGATTGGTTTTTTCCTTGTGACTTTATCCCAGCAGCAGACCGTTGGCAAAGCTGATAATGGGAAGAATGATTTTTGAAATGATACCGGTATAAAAAAGGCCCAGCAGCAGGATAAAGCCAAACGGCTCAAGCCTGGCATATTGTTGAGCCGTCCTGGTTGGAAGAAGACCCATCAGTACTTTGGATCCATCCAGCGGAGGAATGGGCAGACAGTTGAATACAGCCAGCATGATGTTGATCCAGACGCTGGCCACCAGCATTCCGGCAAGGGGCCTGAGGATATACATGGGGATTATCGGCACCATCAGGAGCAACCTGACCAGAATGGCGCTGACGACTGCCAGTACGATATTGGCTCCTGGCCCGGCCAGGGCAACAAGCAACATACCCTTGTGGGGGTCCTTGAAATAACCGGGATTGATAGGTACCGGTTTTGCCCAGCCGATTTTCATGATGATAAAAGCAATCACACCCAGGGGGTCAAGATGCTTGAGTGGATTCATGGTCAAGCGGCCGGCGTTTTTTGCCGTCGGGTCGCCCAGCTTCCAGGCCACATAGCCATGGGCCAGTTCATGAAAGGTTAATGCCAGTAGAAAAGGCGGCGCAAGAATAATAAGTTGTTGTATGGTGTGGTTAATGTCCATCTTGTTTTTGGTTGCGGTGGTTGGAAGTCGCCTTGCGAATGTTGCAGTATGTGAGGGGCGCGCGAAAAAAGATTATCCGACCCTTTATGAAAAACAGGTCTATATACAGACAACTACCCGGCTCGGGTCAGGCCCGTGCCGGGTAGTGATATAAACGGCTCTGGTTTCCTTTATGGTTATTCTTCGTAGGTGATACACTCGGCCGGACAGGAGCCGACCGCTTCTTCAATGCAGGCCTCATCTCCGCCCTCAGGTTTAATAACAGTAGCATGCCCTGCCGCCTCGTCAAAGGCGAATATATCCGGGCATAATTCAACACAGGATTCGCAGCCGATACACTCGTCGGTATCAATTACAACTTGTTTTGCCATTTTGTTTCTCCGTTGATAATGTTTAGAAAATTGACGCCGGGCGTTTTTTATCAACCTAAATTGAACGCTCAATTTAGGATCAATTTTCATCGTCTATGTTGTCAGTGAGACAAAAAAACGGGTACCTCCGGTTCAGGATTTTTCCGGTATTTTGCCTTTCTTTGACTGATAAGGACGATAGTTCTCTTTGACAAGGGAAAAAGCGTCTTCTTTTGTCTGTAATCTACCGTTTAACTGCGCCTCGAGAACGTGGTTGATTATGGTGCGAAATTGTGGCCCCGGTGTAAAACCAAGTTTTTGAAGGTCATGACCACTGATAAGAGGTGTTGTGTCACGCAGTGAGGTTACAAAAAGAGAGACCGCTTTTTTGATATATTTTTTTCGGGCAATGGCCATCAGATAGAGAAGGCCGACGTTGTCCAGATCCAGAAGCAGCCAGTATATTTCACTTGCCTTCATAAATGGTCGGCGGAGCATCTCTCTGGCAATACGTTCTCCCTCGGTTTTCTGACGCACCAGCATTTTTCTTTTTTTGGGCGGTAGTTCAAAGCGATTACAGAAGGCAACCAGTTCCCTGACTCTGGAGCGACTCATAATGGCCAGGATATAGACTGCCCAGAACGGGCATGGCGTGTCAAGATAGAGAAGCCGGAACCAGGATATGGCCCGGGATGCCTGATTGATAAGGTGGACGAATCGGCGGTCGATTTTCAGATTGGGCCGCAGGTCGGGCCAGAGAAAAGGAAACAGGGAAAAATCGCTCATCCTCCGCAGGGCGGGGAGAGGATTGTCGGCGGAGAGAATCTGTTTGAGTTCACCAAAAAAACGCGGCCCGAAAAAGCGGTCGAACAGATGCATGCGCACTGCATTTTTTATCAGTTTTTCCGTATGGGGCGTTATGCGAAAATCCAGGCGTTGTTCAAAGCGAATGGCGCGAAAGATCCGCGTAGGGTCTTCAACAAAACTTAAATTATGTAATACGCGTATTCGACGTTCTTTCAGGTCATTCTGGCTGTTGAAAAAATCAACCAGGGTTCCGAATCGTGCCGGATTGAGATGAACAGCCATGGCATTTATGGTGAAATCACGCCGGTAGAGATCAAGCTTGATCGATGACAGCTCCACGGTCGGCATGGCTGCCGGATATTCATAATACTCCAGGCGGGCAGTGGCTACATCTATCTTGCCGTCATGCGGCAGGATCACGGTTGCTGTTCCGAATTTTTCATGGGTTCGGACGCTTCCCCCTTTTCTTTTGGCAAGTTCTGCGGCAAAGCGAATACCGTCTCCTTCGATAACAATGTCAATGTCCAGGTTCTTCACCTGCAGCAGCAGATCCCGGACAAATCCGCCGACAACAAAGGCATCATAGCCCAGTTCCTCGGCGGTTTCTCCAATACTGCGAAGAAGCAGGACAATGTCTTTATCCAGACTGCTTGTGATCAGGGAACTGAGATTACGGGTGCGTGCAATCGAAGGGTGTTCATCTTCCTGGAGTAGATTTTTCGGCAGATGGGCCGGGTCGCTGACCAGCAGGTTGAGGAGATCCGTTCGGGTAATAACTCCGAGGAGTTCTTCCCCGTCTACAACCGGAATGAGCCGTTGCCGATGTTCGATGATGAGTTCCTGGATGTCGGTCAGGGTGGCCGTGATCGGCAGGGTGGCAATTTCAGTTGTCATGTATTCGGAGACCGGCAGGTGACCGAGCTTGTGAAAAATTGCCTTTTCAACCACTCTTCTTGAAATTATACCCAGCAGTCCTGCCGGGTGGTCCTTTCTTCCCTCGGTCGGCGAATGGCTCACCACCGGCAGGACGGTGATGTTATACCTGGTCAGAAGCGAGTTAGCTTCATCGATTGAGGTATCGGGCGGAACGCTTAACACCGGTGCAGACATTATCTCACCGGCGATTGCCTTTGGTTTGATGCGGGCATGCAGAAGAGAGATTAATTTTTCCTCGGCTTCAAACAGAGTCATGTCTCTGATGGTGGCCGAAGCCGCCGATGCATGACCGCCGCCACCGAATTCACGGGCTATGCGGCCGACATTAACCTCCGGAATCCGGCTGCGACCGATCAGGTACATACGTTCCCCCATACAGATCAACCCGAACAGGACGTTGATGTTTTCCATGACCATGAGCCGGCGAATAAGGACTGCAAAATCATCGACATATTCGGGCAGCGTCACCTTGACGATGACCACATCCACCGATCTGATGTTATAGGTTCGCGCCTGTTTGAGCAGCTTGCCGAGCAGGCCTATCTGCGCACTGCTTAAATCATGAGAGACAAACTGGGTCACCACATCAAGATTAGCCTGTTGCAGCAGCAGCCAGGCGGCGGCATCCATATCCTTTGGTGTGGTGGTCGAATGGAGAAAACAACCGGTGTCCTCATAGATGCCAAGGGCCATGAGTGTCGCTTCTTCTCCGGTTACTTCGATTTTCCTTTCCTGAAATATTTGTACGAAGATAGCGGTTGTTGAGCCCACCGGTTCTATTTTTTCAACCGTTCCCTGCATGTCCTCCGGGCTGTCCGGATGGTGATCGTAGAGGTGGAGTTCAAGGCCGGAATTATCAAGACATTCGCTGAGTCGGCCGATTCGACCGGGATGACGGGTATCGACAACTATCAAACGGGTGATTGCTTTAATGTCGATGTGTTTGATTTTTTTGAATTCATAGATATTGCTGCATTCCTGAGCCAGAAAATCGCGCACATTTTTTTCCTGGGAACCGGCAAAGACAAGTTCGGCTTGCGGGTACAGCTTTTTAGCGGCAATCATGGCTGCCAGGCCATCAAAATCCGCGTTTATATGGGTGGTTATCACATCCATGCGGCCAGTATACTCCATGCAGGAAGGGCGGCAACAGGAAAAACTGTCGCAAGTCGTTCTGTTTGGCGTTGCTCTGCGTTTTGTCTGTGTGATATCAAAAAGGGCAGGAAAGATT
>CAZURY010000252.1:0-3968 GCA_964623145.1 uncultured Desulfobulbus sp.
TCTCTCACAGGAGCCCTGCGGCTCTGAAATAATGAAACAGTACCTTGGGCGTCATGGGCATTTCATTGATCTTTACCCCGGTGGCATCCCATATTGCATTACGGATGGCAGGGCCCTGGGAGATAATCGGCGGCTCGCCCAACGACTTGTTGCCATAGGGGCTGGTCGGATCAAAGGTATCGACGAACTCGCTCACCAGATCCGGGATATCAACACAGGTGGGGA
Organism: uncultured Desulfobulbus sp.; assembly: GCA_964623145.1. Taxonomy (GTDB): domain Bacteria; phylum Desulfobacterota; class Desulfobulbia; order Desulfobulbales; family Desulfobulbaceae; genus DRLX01. The sequence goes on from CAZURY010000252.1 coordinate 226, forward strand.
TCTTGTAATCCAGCAGGTTGCCGTTGTAAATCCGGCCGGTTTCGGGATCAATCAGCAGTTCCTCAAAAAGCGCCATGCCGATACCCATGGCCATGCCGCCATGGACCTGACCGGTTGCGGAAAGTGGATGAATAATTTTACCCGCGTCGTGGACATTAATGATTTCTTTGATAGTGACACTGCACATTTCAATGTCCACCTCAAGGTCAACAAAGGTGCATCCGTAACTGGGAGCGTTGGTTCGGGTTTTGCTTGAGACCTCAGCCGTCAGCTGGCCGCCCCGGTCCTTATGGTAATAACTGTCCAGGGCCAGTTCCCGCAATGTAAGAAGCGTTTTATCCGGCTGGTCAAGGAGGAAAATCCGGTCGTTCTCCAATTCGAGGTTTTCTCTCCCGGCCCCGGTCATCAGGGCGGCATGGGTTAAAATGGTGCGCCGTAATTTTTCGGCAGCCTCATGGACGGCGGGGGCGGCCACATAGGTCTGGCGGGAGGCATAGGCGCCGGGATCAAAGGGCGTCACATCGGTGTCCTGTTCCGAGACTACATGAATTTTGTCATAGGACAGACCAAGGGTGTCGGCCGCCATCTGGGCCAGGGCAGTGTCTGATCCCTGTCCGATCTCGGTGGCTCCGACCTGCATGTGCACGGATCCGTCCTGGTTGAGTATCAGGCGGCAACCGGCGATTTCCACGCAGGCGGGATAGGTGCCGGAACCGTAACTGAAACAGGCGACCCCGAGACCGCGGCGAATGTTGCCTTGTTGTTCGGCATAGCGTTTTTTCTTTTTCCGCCAGTCAATGGCCGCCCGCCCTTTTTCAAGGCACTCGGCTATGCCGACCGAGTGTTCATAACCGCCGGTTTTTGCCTTGATGTCGCCGGGACGGGCGCAGTTCTTCAACCGGAACTCCACCGGGTCCATACCGATCTTTCGGGCCGCCTCTTCAAGCAGGGATTCCATGCCGAAGAAGAGCTGTGGTGAGCCGTAGGCCCGCATGGCTCCGGCTGCCGGAATATTGGCGTAATGGCTGGTGGCGGAAAATTTTGTCACCGCATGCGGGTAAAGATGGCAGCATTTTGAGCCGGCGGCCATGGGGATGGAATGGCCGTGCGAGGCATAGGCCCCGGTATTGGAGATTACATCAATATCAATAAAGGTTATGGTGCCGTCTTTTGTGGTGCCTGCCCGGGCGGTAATTGTCTGGGAATGACGGGTGCGGGTAGTGACCAGACATTCTTCCCGGTCCATCTCGATTTTAACCGGAGCGCCGCCCAGTTTTGTGCTTAAAAAAGCCACCATTGGCTCAAGCACCACGTCCTGCTTGTTGCCGAATCCGCCGCCGATATAGGGTTTGATGACCCTGATTTTCCCCACGTCCATATCCAGGGCCTGCGCGACGATGCGGCGACAGATATGGGGGATCTGGGTGGAGCTGACAATGATCAGATGATCCTGATCATCCATGTAGGCATAGGCAGTATGGTTTTCCAGGTGACAGTGAAGGACAATTGGTGTGTTGTATTTGCCCGCAACCACTGTATCCGCTTTCTTCTCAGCCTCTGCCAGGGAACCGCCGATTTCAAAGCTGGTGGATTTCAGGATATTGCCGCTTTCGTGGATGGCAGGGGCATCGGCTGCCAGGGCGGATTTTGAGGTGACGCAGACCGGCAGCTCTTCATACTCCACAAGCACTGACTCTGCCGCCTTTTGGGCGGTGATTCGGTCACGGGCAACGACAATGGCAACCTCATCTCCATGGTAACGCACGTGATCGGTAAGGAGCAACCTGTCGGCCACATCCTGATGACCGGGGTCAAGGGAATAGGGATGGCCGGCTGTGGGAAAGACGTTTTTCGGGACATCTTTAAAGGTAAATACGGCCTCCACACCGGGTAGGGCCAGGGCGGCGGAGGTGTCGATATTTTTAACCAGCCCGTGCGCGATGGGACTGCGGACATATTTGGCCTCCAGCATGCCCGGCATGGTGTAATCATCGGTATAACGGGTTTTGCCGGTCACCTTTGCCCGAACATCTTTGCGTATGCGGGACGTGCCTATGGTCATCTTTGATGCTCCAATATCAACTCATCGTTTCGTAACTACTCACAGCCACGCCATCTTCGAAGTCTCCGCTTATCTGCGCAAATATGACGCGGCTGTAAGCAGTTACAGGTCTGAGGTGATGAAAACGCATATTTATTTGCCCTGTGAGGAGTTACATCGTTTCAAGGTTCCCTTATCTCTTCTTTTTGCCGTGGGGAAGTAACAGGTTTAAAATGATAGCAGCTAGTCCACCGGTGGTGATCCCCGAGGAAAAAACATTTCTGATTTCCGCAGGCGCAAAGTTCTTTAAAACATCCGGCACCATAGTCACGCCCAGGCCAAGACCAAGAGAAACGGCAATAATCAGGGTCGAGCGATTGTCGAGCTTCTGGGTCGCAAGAATCTTGACCCCGGCCACCGCAACAGTGCCGAACATAAGTATGGTGGCCCCGCCGAGAACCGGTTCCGGCATGATACGGAAAATTCCGGCCATCACTGGTGACAGCCCCATGATAACCAGGATGCCGGCGATGAAATAGGCGACATAGCGACTGGCAACGCCTGTTAGCTGTATCACGCCGTTGTTCTGGCTGAATGTTGTATTGGGGAAGGTGTTAAACAATCCGGCCAGGAAGGAATTGAATCCATCCGCCAGGATACCACCCTTAATCCTCTCCATGTAAATCGGCCCGTCGACTGGTTCCCTGGAAATCATTGAGGTGGCGGTCAGATCACCGATGGACTCGATGGAAGTGATCACATAGATCAGGCCGATCGCAAAAAAAGCCCCCCAGGAAAAATCAACCCCATATTTTAATGGTTGCGGAATAGTAAAAAGGTTGAGGTCATGCAACTTGGAAAAGTGAACCATACCAAGTGCAGCGGCCAGTATATAACCGACTGCAAGGCCGATGACAATGGAAGACATGCGCAGATATTGGTTTTTGCTCATGTTTAAGGTGACAATGATGGCTAGAACCAAAAATGCGATGCCCAGATTTTGTAGGCTGGCAAAGGCCTCGGGGACATTTTTCATTACATAGAAGCCTCCGGCCATGGACACCAGACCTACCTTGATCAGGGTAAGGCCGATCAGGGTGACGACAACACCGGTAACAACCGGGGTAAATATTTTCTGTGCCAGGTGCAGGAAACGACTGATAATCATTTCAATGAATGAACCCAGCATGATACAGCCGAAAACCACTGCCAGGGCTGTGTGGGCATCACTCTGGTTCTTGACCGCAATGGCGGCTCCGATGATGGGACCTAAGAAGGCAAAACTCGTTCCCTGCATGGCCAGTAATCCGGAGCCGAGCGGTCCCATTCGTCTTGCCTGGATAAAGGTGGCGACTCCTGAGATCACCAGAGTCATGGATATGATATACGAGGCATCCGAGACATCCAGTCCCAGGGCATTACTGATAATAATCGGTGGGGTGACAATACCGACTATGGAGGCCAGCATGTGCTGCAGGGCGGCAAAAAAAGCTATCAATACCGGTGGACGGTCTTCCAGACCGAAAATTAAATCCGTATCATAGCTGCTATGCCGAGTCGATGACTTTAAAGACGTCTCCGCATCATTGCCCATAAACAAGTTCCCCCTTTTTGTTATAAAAAAATTAATTGTTGAAGTTGTTCAATATTGCCTCCAGCACCCCGCCGCCGATTGCCATGGCCTTATCCGAGGCCGTGGCGC
>CAZURY010000253.1:0-3966 GCA_964623145.1 uncultured Desulfobulbus sp.
TTATAAGATGTGGGCGGCACCTTTGTAGCCCGCTCGGCAAAAGGGATCTTTTCAGTCTTTAACTCAGGAGCATCGAGTCCTTCCGGTATGGCTTTTTTTGCTGATTTTGCGGCAACGGCTTTTGCTTCGTCCTTCTTTTTTTCTTTCTCAGCCGCTGCCTTTTCTGCTTCAGCTTCGGCTTTTGCCTTGGCCTCCGCCTGTGCTTTGGCTTCAGCTTCGGCTTTTGCCTTGGCCTCCGCCTGTGCTTTGGCTTCAGCTTCAGCTTTTGCCTTGGCCTCCGCCTTCATGGCAGCTTCCTTTTCCCTGGCTTCTTCTTCTTCTGCCCTGACCGCTGCTGCCTGGGCCTTTACTTCAGCATCAGCAGGAACCTCAGCCGGTTTTTCCGGCTTGGCAACATCTGTTGTCCCGGCCTGTTTAGCTCCAACAGTCTCCTGCGTCGTCGTCACAGTCTCCACAACCTTTTTTGCAGGCGCTGCCACAGTACTTGCAGCCTCGACAGGAGGTTCTTTTCGCAAAATTGCCTCAGCGCCGGCAAATTTCATCAAAGCCTCAAACTGATCATCATTCAGTCCATAGGCCTTTTTCAAGGCATCAAGCCCTAACTGCATGGATTCCAACGCCAAAAGACGTTCTTTTTCATTCATCTCATGTTCTCCTGCTTCACTCTCGGCATCGGCGATGATGTCGCCTGTAGTCACATCTCCAGCCGTATTGACGGCCTGAATTTTCAATGATTCAGCTTCCTTTCGGGCAGCTGCTACGATCGATGCAGCCTCCTGCCTGGCCAGGGCAAGAATATCATCGGCAGCAGCTTTATGATCCGCATCGACAACAGGTTCTTCATCCCTAACCGTAATGGTTTCCCTGACAGCGGGTGTAACCATTTCCACAGTGGCGCTGTCTTCAAATGTAGGACGAGGAAGTAAACCTGCCCGTTCACAGATCTCAGGAACAGCCTCCTCCCATTCAATCGCCATTACATGGACACCGGCCACACCTTTGATTTCCTTGACCTGATTGATAATGTCAACACAGATATTAATGCCCTCTTCCTGTTTATCTGCGGCTGTTTTCATGCGGTCAATGACCTCGTCGGTCACATCCATGCCCGGAACAAACTTCTTCATATAGCGGGCCATGCCAAGAGATTTCGGGGGCGTAACTCCTGCCAGAATGGAGACCTTTTTATCAAGACCCATATCCCGGCACATCTCCATAAATCGCGCAAATTTATCAACGTTATAGATAATCTGGGTTTGAATAAAGTCGGCGCCGGATGCCACTTTTTTTCCAAGACGAACGGCCCTGAACTCGAAAGGGTACGCAAATGGGTTGGCGGCCGCACCTAGAAAAAATGCAGGCCCTTCACCTTTTATCGATTCACCACATTGAAATTTCTTTTCATCCCGCATGTCTCGGACCATGCCGAGCAGCTGGATGGAATCCATATCAAACACACCTTTTGATCCGGGGTGATTACCAAATTTCTGGTGATCTCCCGTAAGGCAGAGCAGGTTTTTCAACCCCATGGCAGAGGCAGCAAGTAAATCACTCTGCATACCTATACGGTTGCGGTCACGGCAGGTCATCTGTATAACCGGTTCAACTCCTTCAGACTGCGCGATCAATCCGGCGCCAATACTCGACATCCTGACTATGGCCGTCTGGCAGTCGGTAATGTTGACAGCATCCACATTACCCCGCAGAATTCGCGCCTTTTTCCTGACAACCTCAGGATCGCTGTTTTTGGGCGGCCCAAGCTCACCGGTTACGGCAAACTCACCGCTTGCCAGCACCCGCTCCAGATTACTCCCTGATTTCATCGGTTCTCCTTATCTCCTCTTCACCCTGCAAACCTACTTCTGCAGACCCTGTCAGACCTTGGAATTATTGTTACCAGTTCGCTGCACCATCCAGCTCCACCAATGACACAGACGTGTACATCATCAGGCGATGCATTTGATGCAGGCAAGAAGGCTCCGACAATGGATCGCGGGAAAAAGCCCGGGGTTACCGGAGCCTGACAAGTTATCTTTTCAAAAAATAGACCTAAATTGAGGATAGATTAATGTCCACCCTGGCCACAACCCATACCGGGCAAGGCCTGTCCTTCCAGGTCACGACGCATCTGCATGTCCATGAGCACCCGTTCCTGCTTCTTATTAATACCCAGGGCCTCACGTTTTTCATCTATGGCGGCAATCATTGCCCGGGCATGCTTGATCGGATCATTTTCAACTCCCCAGCAGGCGCCGTATTCCTCCTTCATCCCCTCAAGAATAAATTTGGAAAACTGTTTAGCGCCGGTTACCGGCAGATCCTGAAAAATTACATGGGCGCCACTGGTAACAAAATACTGACCAATGGCAACGGCCTTTTCACTCATCCACAACGGCGCTGAACCAACAGCGGGAAGTTGGGAAATGTCATCACCTAAACCGCCCTCATTGACCATTTCAGTCAGGGCGATCAACAGGCGTGAGTTATCCACGCAGGACCCCACATGCAGAACAGGCGGCATGCCGACCGTTTCACAGACCTCCCGGAGACCATCACCGGCATATTCCGTTGCTGCTTCCGGCCGGAGCAGACCCCGGCGGCCAAGCGCCTGGGCAGCGCAGCCGGTAGCCAGGACAAGGACATTATTTTTGATCAACTCAACGGCAATCTTAAAGTGAACATCATCGGAATGTTTGTAATGTTCACAGCCTACAAGCGCTCCTACTCCCCGGATACGGCCATTGATAATATTATCATTTAAGGGCCGATATGACTGACGAAACCGGCCGCCGAGCATATAGTTTATTGTCTCATGGGAAAAGCCGACGACCACATCAAGTTTATTCTCTTCAGGAATATAGAAATCGCCCCGTTTCTTGAAATTGGCTATGGCATGTTTGAGTATTTTTTTTGCCGACTCATAGGCCGCATCTTCCTCAAACTGAATATGTACGGCATCGGGCATCTTGGCACGATAGTTGGTTGTGATAACATCGGTATGCTTACCCTTAACAACCTGGGCAACAGACTGCATAACACATTGAACATCCACAACCATGGCCTCTACTGCGCCGGTTGCCAGAACCATTTCCTGCTGAATAAACGATCCTGCCACCGGTATACCGCGACGCATGAGAATTTCATTGCCGGTGCAGCACACTCCGGCCAGGTTGACACCTTTCGCTCCCGCCTTTTTTGCAAGAGCAAGGATTTCTTCATCATCAGCAGCAAGGCAAAGTGATTCGGCGAGCAGCGGTTCATGCCCGTGCACGGTTACATTCACCATGTCTTCGCGCAGCACGCCAAGATCGACGATGGCGCGTTTGGGAACCGGTGTGCCAAACATTATATCGGTCAACTCCGTGGAAAGCATGGAAGCGCCCCAACCATCGGCAAGCGAAGTACGGGCCGCCTGCTTCATGATGTTTTTATACTCCTGATCAACGCCCATATGGGTGCGATGCATCATCTCGACCACTTCCCGATCAATACCCCTGGGCTCGACCCCTTTTTCCTTCCATATCTTCTGCTGCTTTTCCGGGGCGCGTTTGAGCATGGTCAGGGTTCCCTCCTGCTGCCCGAACTCGGCCAGAGCTCGCTCACCAAGCTCCAACGCAATGTCATTCTTGTCACGATCCTCGGTTTCAATACCGAATACAGCAGCCATCTTATGAAGCTTAGCCACGTCTTTTATTTCATGGGGTGTCTCTCCCTTGGCAGTGGCAATAAATCCACGGACCATTTCCCGGGCATGATCGGTGTGGGCGGCAGTTCCGGCCGCAACAATACGGGCAAAATTACGGGCGGCCACAGTATCTGCCGTGGCGCCGCAAACACCTATCATGGACTCCACGCCATCGATTATCTGACATGGCCCCATATTACAAATCCGGCAACAGGTTCCGCCTGAACCAAAAAGACAGGCGGACATTCCACGGTCTTCAAGGCGATCATAGGCGGTACGAA
>CAZURY010000254.1:0-3959 GCA_964623145.1 uncultured Desulfobulbus sp.
TCCGTAAAGATACAAGAAAGTTGCCATGGCGGCCAACCAGTAGAACAGTTCAAAGTACAGGCGGTCGACAAAAAATCCACTGACAAGGATACCGATGATGGCAGCCTCGGTGGGGAGTGAATACAGTTTGATTTTGAACAACTCGGTACCGGGAGGCGGGGCACGATCGGTAATCTTTTTCCTTATAATGTGAAGCATCCTGATCGTTAGCCACCAGAAGCCCAGGAAGAGAACAAGCCCCAATCCCCCCTGTTCCACCAGCACAAGCAGGTAGGTATTATGCGGAGCCCTGAGACCTGTTCTGGTCAACAGCCTCCCGGGCATATAGGAGGGTGAGAGATACTCGAAGGCATATCCACCGGCGCCAAAAGGATGATCCTTTGCCATTTCAAGGCCGATGGCCCATATTTCAGTTCGACCGGAACCTGTTTTGTCCGCTCCATGTTCGGTGGCGACAAGACGATGGATAAAGGTGGGATCAAAGAGCCGGATAAAGACGACGGCAGTGACAACCGTACCGATAAGTATTTTTTTCCGGGTCCGTCTGTCCGGCTCCAGGAAAAGAAAAACCAAGGCCATGGCCGCCAGGCCGACAAGGGAGCCGCGGCTGCCGCAAAGCACAATGGCATTAAGGACAAACACGCCGACAACCAGGGCCGCGGCCTTGCGGTAATTCCGGGCAAACAACACTTCGGTGATTACATAGGGGACCACCACCATAAGGACCGTGGCAAACATGTTTGAATCCGCTGAATCCGGCGTGCCAAGCCCCTCCAGCCGCCCGGCCTGCCGATATTCAGGATGTATATAAGCTTCCCACGAAAGATTAAGGCAGCACAGGAGGCACACCCATATCAAGATCTCGAACTTGCTCATATTGGGGATACATTTCACAAAAAAGACAAAGCATATTATGTAACGGAAAAACTCGTACCATTTTGCAAAACTTTTATCCGGAAAAGCGGCAAAGGGGGTAATGACAAGCATAAGCAGGCAAAGCCCCAGCAGGATCCGGTAATTTACAGCGTCAAAAAGTCCCACGGGCAGAAGTTTGTCCCTGTGCAGCACCATGGAAACGAGAACAACACCTGCCGCGGTAAAACTCCAGCGAAGATCCGGTAGAGAAACCGCCCACCAGTTGATCGCCGGATTTGGAATATTGAAATAGAGAAAAACATACCCGATCAGACCCCAGAAGGGATGACGTGAAATCGCAAAGACAAAACACCCGAAAACTATCCCCAGAACAGCAAGGGCATGCAGACTCATACGTCACCCCTGTCAAGGCAATCGGAAAAGATCATTTCAAGTTTTTGAGATAATCTCGTATTGGTAAATCGTTGGCTGGTAGACGTCGGCCCAGATAGTTTACCACTGTGCAGCATATGCAGCAGGGCATCTTCTATGGGTTCAATCTCATCCCTGACAGACACCCCGAAGGTATTTGCCTGGATAATATCTTCTGTCTCTCCCCCATCACATATTGCCAGGACCGGCTTTTGCAATCCTACATACTCAAAGAGTTTTCGCGGCACCTGCAGCGCCGTCCCCTGCTGGAACAAAAGAAGAACATCCGCCAAAAGAAGATATTGCAGACATTGATCATGGGAAAGACGGGGGGTAACGAGAAAATACCTGTCATATACCTCCCTGCCATATTGCTCTATGATTCGCTTTTTTGTTTCATCCCCGGCACCCACCAGGATAACCCGTAGTGGTGGGGTGTTGGCACCCCTGCGCGAAAGATTTACCACGGCCTGCACGAAGTTATCTGGATTCCTGCCGCCATACAGAGAGCCGGCATGGACAAGGGTAAAAGGCCCGCCCGGGCTTTTTTTCTTTTTCCCCTGGGCGAGTGCCGGCTCAAACCCGTTATGAATGGTCAAAAATTTTTCAGGATGACCGAATGTCTCCGCATAAAATTCTCTCAATCGCTCGGTATTGCAGATCACCCTGGCCGCCCGGGCAATAATCTTTTTTTCCAGGGCAAAACTTGCTTTTTTATACAATGACGAGCGGTCATCCGCTGCATAGGGATTGCCGTACCATGGATCCCGGTAATCTAAAATCAACGGAATGCCATAGATCTTATTTAGAAGAAAGCCCAACAGATGGCTGCTCCATGGAGAGCCGGTGGAATAGATAATATTTATCTTTTTTCCCTTTATTATGCGGCGCGCCTCACGAAAGGCAAACGGCAGCCATCCTGTTTTATCATCGGGAAAGGCAAGAAGCTCTTCTGTGAAAATATCCTTGCAACGACTCCATAACCCGGCCCGCCGGCACTCTTCCGCACTTTTCACAACCGAATCGCTTTCCCTGGATTCACTGGAAATCCCCTTGCGGCCCAACCTGTTTTTCAAAGAAATAACCGCCTCCCTAAAGTGGATGGCCCGTGCCCGGTACACCTTGATACCAGGATCAATCTGTGCATTCAGCCGCATATCCATGGACTGGTCGGACCTGTAGCTTTCCCGGGCCAGTGTTAATATAGAGATATCAAAATGTTGCCGCCGGGCGATATGATTGAAAAAATATAAGGTCCTGAAGACTCCGCTCGTGTTGTCAGGAGGATAATAATAGGCAAGCACAAGAACAGATAATTTTGCAGGAGTAGAGGAGGGCATCAGGCAGGTTCGCTGAGGTTCAGCGCTCTTTGGTAAAGGGATTGGTATGCGCGAATCATCTGCTCATTGGAAAACTCTGCCACCATTTTTCTCCTCCCGGCCCGGCCGAATCGGCGTAACATGGCTCTATCGGCATGGCAGCGGAGGAGACACTCCAGCAGCTCCCCGCCGTCACCGGCAGGAAACAGAAGGCCGGTCCGGCCAGGCTCAACCAGCTCGGTGTTGCCGCCGACCGCCGAGGCAACGACCGGCAGGCCGGAGGCCATTGCCTCGGTGATTGCGCAGGAGATCCCCTCATTGAGCGAGGTAAGGACAAAAAGATCCAACCCACGTAAAATATAGGAAATATCGTGGCGATTGCCAAGAAAACAGACATGCGGTCCGGCGATTTTTCGCAAACGATCTCTTTCAGGGCCATCGCCGACGATCAACAGGTATGCATCGGGACATCGCTGCAAAAACCTCGAAAAAACCCGCAAAAGGAGCGGATGATCCTTGATCGGATCAAGCCTGCTGACGATACCGCAGACAAACGCCTGCGCAGGGATAGCGAGTTCCTGCCTGATCGAGGATCGGCCGTCGGGCCTGAACTGCTCCGTATCGACACCGTTATAAATGTGATGAACCGGACACCGAACCTTGACTGCAGACGTCAGCCAGCCTTCCATCTGTTTTGAAACGCAGGTTATCCCGATGGTAAACCGCGAGAGAAATCTTCGAATATATATCCTCTTACGGCTGGAACCATGGGGATCATCCATGTCCCAGCCATGTTCACTGTGGATAATAGTGTTGATGCCTGCTAACCTGGCGGCAATAATGCCATCCGTGCCGCTCCAGTTGTAGGTATGCACCACGTCGGGATGCATACCTGCAAGGTGCCGTGAAAGCCGACGGATAAAATGAAATGAGTTTCCAGGAGGTTTATGGAGAGCAGTCAATGTGACATCCCCGGGTAAAAAACGGGAAGAATCCCCGCAATCCGTCATACAAACCACCGAATGGCGCAATAGAGGAGATAATGTACCCTCAATTACAGAGGCAACTATGCGCTCCATTCCTCCAGTGCCAAACGAATGCAGAATGTGTATTATATGGGCCAATGCAGTCACAAGAAATTTATATGTTAAATGAACCCAAATTATGCACTTCAAATGCATGGGAATCATCCCATTTTCGATAGGATTCAAAAAAGTAGAGACAAACAACGTTTTGTTTTTTGATGAACTTCTGCAACCTGACAAAGTTAATTATTTGGATAGCCCGGGGATTCCTCTTGTCTCCCCAAGGTAGCCGCCAAAGCCGGTATCAGCCTGTCAGATTAAAATCATA
>CAZURY010000255.1:0-3951 GCA_964623145.1 uncultured Desulfobulbus sp.
GCTTACGAGTGGACGGCTGTGGATATTAGTGTAATCATAACGACCTATAACTGGAAAGAGGCGCTGGCCCTGTCCTTGAATAGTATCCTCATGCAGAAGATACTTCCTTTGGAGGTTATTGTGGCTGATGACGGATCAACGTCGGAAACCGGCGCTCTGATTCGAACAATCGCTGCAAATTCTCCCATACCTATTATTCACTCCTGGCAGGAGGATAAAGGATTTCGGCTGGCACGAAGCAGAAACCGAGCTATTGCCATGGCCAGAGGAGAGTACGTTATCCTCGTTGACGGCGATATAATAGCTGAGCGTCATTTTGTCGAAGACCATCAAAAGTTTGCCAGGCCCGGTTTTTTTGTGCAGGGAACCCGGGTACTGTTGACAGAGGAGCTATCCAAACAGGTTATTTGCAGGGGAGCTTTATCTGCCAATTGTTGCAGTCATGGGGTAGGTAACAGGAAGAACTGTCTGCGTTCGGACATGTTGGCCCATCTTTTTTCATTTAAGAGCAGACGGCTACGGGGAATCAAAACCTGCAATTTTGCCTTTTGGCGCAAGGATGCAATTCGTGTAAATGGATTTAACGAGGATTTCGTGGGCTGGGGTCGGGAGGATTCGGAATTTACAGTTCGTTTGATGAATATTGGTCTGCAACGCCAAAATGTTAAGTTCAATGCCCTGGCTTATCACCTGTATCATCCTAAAAGTGATCGCAAACATCTTGCAGGAAATGACAGAATACTTCAGCAGACAATCAGCCGGAATCTTTCCTGGTGTGAACATGGACTCCAGGAACATCTGAAGTAGCTAATGACGTGCGTTTTGCCGGGGGTGAAACGCTTAATTCAGGACTTATTTTTTATGTAGTGGTGGAGAATCCGGTGGTTGCCAGTCAGCCTGCAACTCGACCAGTTTGGCATATTTATAAAAAGTTCCCTGAAAGTTACCGAGGGCAATGACGAATCCCGGCCAGCCATCCAGGATGCCTTTTTTTAAGACATACATATGAAAAAAAGACCAACAACCATGGACAAGAGCAGTAGCCATGCCTGCCCTGCGCCCATCTTGGTTGAGTTTTTTTGCTCCCAGGGTGGAGTATTTATTGGCCTTGTGCGCCACTTCCTCCAGATTTTTGTAAGGGAACTGCCAGATAGGCTCTTTCAGATAGCCAGGGGGCATGCTGGAAAGAATGCGATACCCTTCATGGACCGGGTCCTCGTTGTTAAAAACCAGGGCGCCCTTTTTAAAGAGCTGCGGCTGGCGATAGTCGGGATAAAAACCAGAGTATTTCATCCAGCGGCCCATGAAAAAATTGCGGCGGGGGATATAATAGGCATCAGCGGGGTTGGGGAGTTCAATGGTGCGGAGAATATTGTCGCGTGCTTCCGGTGTACAGCGTTCATCAGCATCCAGTGAAAAGATCCAGTCATGACTGCAGGCGGCCATGGCCCGGTTGCGCAGGTCGCCAAAGCCGACAAATTCTATCTGGACAACCCGGGCGCCCAGCTCTTCGGCGATGGCAGCGGTATTGTCCTTACTGAAAGAGTCTGCAACAACAATCTCATCCGCCCACAGGACAGAGTTAATGGCACAGCGGATCTTCTCCGCCTCGTTATAGGCGATGATATAAACAGAGATTTTTATGGAGTTCATGCCCGGCGGACAACCTGTGGCTTGGATCTGCCGCCGCCTGCCAGCTGGACGACGATACGGTCGGTTTTCTGCAAACGGCCAACCAGGGTTTTAAACAGGTGCTTGGATACGTCCGGGTATTTTTCTATCAGTTCGCCCAGTTTATCACCGGGATAACGCTTGACGGTACAGCGACCGGCTGAGACGATGGAGGCGGTGCGGACTTCATTTAAAATCGAGGCCATTTCCCCGAAATATTCTCCGGGTTCTGTAATTTCGGCGATTTTTTTTCCACCCCTCAACACTGCCACCTTGCCGCGGACCAGTTTAAAAAAATCCTTATCCTTGTTGCCTTCCTGGAGAATGGTGTCGCCTTCCTGATATTCCTCAACATCGGGATTAACCAGGTAGGCAGGCAGGCTGTCTTCATGAACAACAGTGCGGCGCAGGACTTCTTCCAGGCTGGTTACTCCTTCGCGGGCCTTTTGCAGAGCGGCCTGGCGCAGGGTATACATTCCCTCCTGAACGGCAACTTTTCGCAGCTGTTCCTCCGAAACCTCCGCCTGTATCGCTTTGGCAACCTCATCGGTAACTTCCATCAGTTCAAAAAAACCGACCCGGCCTTTATAGCCCAGGCCGTTACATTCCGAGCATCCCCTGGCTTTGTAAAGCTTGAGTCCATCAATCTCTTCCTCTTTAAAGCCGGCAGCGATCAGTTCTTTTTTGTCATAGGTAGCGGGTTCCCGGCATTTGAGACAAAGCCGTCGTCCCAACCGTTGGGAAAGGACCATGGTCAGGGAGGAGGCCAGCAGATAGGGGGGGATGCCTATGTCCACCATACGACCGACAGTGGATGGAGAATCGTTGGTGTGGAGAGTTGAGAAAACAAGATGTCCGGTCATCGCCGCTTTCATGGCAATTTCAGCGGTATCAATATCACGAATCTCACCAACCATGATAATGTCAGGATCCTGACGAAGAAAGGCCTTGAGTGCGGCGGCAAAGGTCATACCGACTTCGGTGTTGACGTTGACCTGGTTGATGCCTTTGAAATTAAATTCCACCGGGTCTTCAGCGGTCAGGATTTTGATGTCTTCACTGTTGAGTGAATTGAGAGCTGAATAGAGGGTAACCGTCTTGCCGGAACCGGTCGGCCCGGTCACAAGAAGCAGACCCTGTGGCCTGTTGAGACAGCGCTTTAAGGTATCAAAGGTCTTCTGTTCAAAACCGAGCTTGGTCAGATCGACATTGAGTGAGCTCTTGTCAAGAATACGAAGGACAATCCCTTCCCCATGGAGCAGAGGCAGGGTGGAGACGCGGAAGTCAACAGCCCTGTTACGTCCCATTCGCATTTTGATTCTGCCGTCCTGGGGTACGCGCCGCTCGGTAATATTGAGGTCAGCCAGGATTTTGACCCGGGCAATGAGCGCATTTTTAATGGTCAGGGGCAGGTTCATGGATTTAAACAGGGCGCCGTCTTTACGATATCGAACCTGCATGGTTTTTTCAAAAGGTTCAATATGGATATCACTGACCCCTTCCTGGACGGCCTTGACAAGGATACCATTGACCAGTTTGATAATGGGGGCATCGGAAGCGGAAAACTGATCAAAACCGCTTTCATCCTCAGACTCTGTCTCAATTTCAAAATCTTCGGCGGCATCGGAAACCAGGGCGCCAAAATCCTCAACCTGGGTTATTTCCTCCTCTTCCTGTTCATCTTCTTTCTGGAAGGCAAAAAAGGACTTATATTCCTCTTCGTCGATTTTGTAATATTTTTTATAGGCTTCAATGATGTCCTTTGCCGTGGAGACACAGACATCAAGCTCCATGTTGACAGCATCCTGCAGTTCTTCAACCTCAATATGATCGGTAGGCTCGGCCATGGTAACCTGGAGCGTGTTACCGGCTTTCCGCAGGGGAAAGGCAAGAAATCGTTTCGCCGTTTCATAGGGGAGCAGTGCGAGGACATCAGGGCTGGGCGCCTCTTCCTGGATGGATACCAGGGTATAGTTGTGCATCCGGCTGAGAAAATTGGCAATGGTGTCCCGTTCCAGGGTACCGTTTTCGAGCAGTATGCGTCCCAGCCGTTCCCCGGTCTTCCTGTGGGTTTTTTTGGCTTGTTCAAACTGGTTTGCCGTGATGTAGCCGGCTTTTTGCAAAAGTTCGCCGATTTTAAACTTACCGGCCCCGGACTGGTCTTTGACCGTCCGTTTCCTGGAGCTTTTTCGACGAATATTTTTTTTTGCTGTTGTTGACCTGGTCATGAAAAATGCAGAATTTTTTCTGTTTTCAACGCTATGATGAGAATAGATTTTA
>CAZURY010000256.1:0-3946 GCA_964623145.1 uncultured Desulfobulbus sp.
CGGACAAAAACTGCACGGAACCCATGCGCGGCAAGGAAGAGGCCCATGATTACCGCTACTTTCCTGATCCCGATCTTGTGCCGGTGCACATTGATGATGCCTGGATCGAAGAGGTACGTCGGGAGATGCCGGAATTACCGGAGATCAGGCGGCAGCGCTTTATGGACACCATGGGGCTGCCCGAATATGATGCCGACATTCTTACCGCCTCCCGGGAGCTGGCTGATTATTTCGAAGCTGTTTGTAACGACTATAACAATCCGAAAAAGGTGAGCAACTTTATCGGCACCGAACTGCTGCGTGACTATGGCCCGGAACGGATCGACCAATGCCCGGTTATGCCGGGACAGCTGGCCGCACTTCTGCGTATGGTGGAAAAGGCAACTATTTCCGGAAAAATCGCCAAAACCGTGTTTGCCGACATGCTGACCAGCGGCGATGATCCGGAAAAAATTGTTGAAGAAAAAGGCCTGGTCCAGATGAGCGACAGCGATGAGCTCACGGCCATGGTCCGGGAAATTATTGCCGCCAACCCTGAACAGGCCCAGCAGTACCGGGACGGCAAAACCAAAGTGATCGGTTTTTTTGTTGGTCAGCTCATGCAGAAGACAAAGGGCAAGGCAAACCCGCAGATGGCCAATAAGCTTTTCCGGGAAGAGCTGCAATAAACCACGGATAAACAAACAGCAACACTGTTTTTGTGGACAAGAAAGAGTGGCAGAAGAAAGGGGCCGGGCACCGGCAGAGGCTACGCGATAAATTCCTTGAACGCGGTGTTGATGCCCTGTCCGATGCCGAGGTTATTGAGCTCTTGCTGACGTTCGGCACCCCCCGCACCGATTGCAAGGAACCAGCCCGGACGGCGCTTAAACAGTTCAAAACTCTACCGGCAGTGCTGGATGCACGCCCTGAAACCCTGAAAACAATCAAAGGATTGGGCCCGAAAAATATTTTTGCCCTCCAGTTTATCCAGGGCGTGGCCCGTCGGTATCTGCAGCAGCGTATTTGCGGCAAAAACTATATATCCTCATCCCGCGATGTTGCCGACTACCTGATCCATGCCATGAGAGGCCTGGAACATGAGGTATTCATGGTTGTCTTTCTTGATGCTGCGCACGCCGTCATTGACACGGAGATCCTCTCCGAGGGAACCGTCACCGTTAACACGGTCTACCCCAGAGAACTGATAAAATCGGCCCTGTCCCACAACGCCAGCGCCCTAATCATCGCCCATAATCATCCATCCGGCAGCCTGAAACCCTCCCGCCAGGATGAAAAGCTGACCAAAACCCTGTACCTGACCTGCAGCTTCATGCAGATCAACCTGCTGGATCATCTTATTGTCGGCGAGGGTGAAACAACCTACAGTTTCGCCGATCATGGGCTGATGGCAGCCATTAAAGATGACTGCGCAACGCTGCTTGACACATCTTCCTGAGGTCGGATCAGTGCCTGACGATCAGGTATGTTCAGCCCTGTACCTGCATGTGCCGTTCTGCCTGCAGAAATGTCCCTATTGCAGTTTTTTCTCCCTGGCCGGGGCAAAAAATCTACACAAAATGTACCTGCAGGCCCTCAGCCGGCAAATACGACAAGTGGCAAGCAATACGCCTGCACGATTATACCGGCTCAAAACCATATTTTTCGGCGGCGGTACGCCAACCATACTGTCTGCGGATATCCTTGCCGATATCCTGAACAGCTGCCTGGACGCTTTCCCCTGCAACGAAGAAAAAAGGCTGGAAATATCCATTGAGGCCAATCCGGCCACCACAGATATACAGGGCCTGCGCACCCTGCGCCGGGCCGGATTTAATCGCCTTTCCATCGGTGTACAATCGTTTAATGATCAGGAGCTTCGATTGCTCGGTCGACCGCATAGCGCTCTTGATGCCCGCCGGATTTTCCATAATGCCCGGCAGGCAGGTTTTGCAAATATCAATCTGGATTTGATGTATGGACTACCGGAACAAACAACAGAAGACTGGCAACAGAACCTTGAGCTCGCCCTTGCTCTTGCTCCCGAGCACCTGTCTCTGTATGAACTGACCATCGAAGAGGACACGGTGTTTGGCGCGCAAAAATCTCGCGGTCTGCTGCATTTGCCCCGGGAAGAAGAAGTGCTTGCCATGCTTGCAGAGACAGAAATACTGACCCGGCAGGCAGGCTTTCTCCGCTACGAAATTTCCAACTATGCCCGGGCCGGTTTTCAATGTCAACACAACATCAACTACTGGCATAATCGCTCCTATATCGGCCTTGGGCCAGGAGCGGTCACCTGCCTTGACGATACACGGTATACGGCGGCCAAAGACATTGAGCAATTTGCCCGACAGATGAACGCCGGACAGACGGCATGGCGGGAAAATGAGCGTTTAACCCGAGAGGAACGGTTTCGGGAAACCGTGATCATGGGCTTGCGCATGCTTGACGGTGTCTCTTTGAAAGAATTAAAGCAACGATTTGGAATCAACCTGGTAAACTATTACGGGTCGACCCTGACTTCACTTATTGAGCAGCAGCTGCTCGTAATTGATCAAGAGCGCCTCCATCTGACCAGCCGGGGGCTGCTGCTGGCCAACACGGTCATGGCGGAGCTGGTGTGAGGCAAGAGGAGCCGCAGCCACCCGCGCATGTATAAAAACACCAACAGGGCACGGATTTATGGCAGTGGTTCCGTTGTGTAGGCAATGTTGGCATCTTCAGCTTGATAACGATCCAACGGTTTATTTACCCGCACATCTTCAACCCAGTTCGGGTTCAAAAGCAGGGATTTACCGCTGAGAACAATATCGGCATCCTGCAGACCTCGGAGTCTCGTTCCTCGCTTACCGATGCTGCTCCATGTAGGTTTACCTACATGGAAGCGAGGGACGAGACTCCGATGAAACAGCACAAAACCCGCAGAATTGCATCACACCGCAGAGGTGTGATGAGAGCGAAGATTTCAGGGCACACTGCGGTTCGAAATTCTGCAGTTCGAAATTCGATGTTCGTTGTTATATTGAGTTGCGGGTGAAACCGGCTTTAGACATCCCTGCCGTTGAGTACCGCCCGAACAGCCCTGGCAAAAATCCTTGTATCCAGCGGTTTTGCCAGAAAACGCTTTATCCCGGCAGCATGGACCTCCTGTTCAGAGAGAGCCGCCGAATAGCCGCTGCACAGGATAACAGGCAACTCCGGCCTTAAACCAAGCATACTCCGGGCGAGTTCAAGGCCGGTCAATCCGGGCATGGTCTGGTCGGTAATGACCAGATCAAAACCTGCGGGATCAGCCTTGAATTTTTCCAGCGCGACAACGCTGTCAGTCTCCGCACAAACCTGATACCCCAGGCTTTCTAAAAGAGAGCGGCCAAAGTTGACGATTGCCGGTTCATCATCAACAAATAAAATTCGTTCTCCCCCACCGGGAAGCGGCTCTTCCTCCTGCTTATCAGAAGGGGTGATCTCTTCTTCCATTGCCGGCAGGTAGACATAAAAAGCGCTACCCTTTCCGGGCACGCTTTTGACCTTGATAAATCCATTGTGGTCCTGAACAATCCCGCGAGTCACCGCAAGGCCAAGTCCTGTCCCCTCTCCCTGTTCCCTGGTTGTAAAATATGGCTCAAACATCCGGGCCATGGTGTTCTTATCCATCCCCTTACCATTATCCTGAATCGCCAGTTCAATAAAGGATCCGGGAGCAATCCCGTCGCCTGCAGGTATCTGTGAGGCGGGCAGAGAAACCTTCCTGAGCGTTATCCGCAGGTTTCCCTTACCATGCCCGATTGCCCGCTGGGCATTGGTACAGAGGTTGACAACCACCTGATGAATACTCGTCGGATCAGCCAGGACCCGTGTACCCTCCCGGGAAATATCCGTTTGCAGATCAATGGTTGCCGGCAGAATCGAACGCAGCATTTTCAACGCTTCCCTGACAATCTCATCCATACGCAAGGGTCTTTTA
>CAZURY010000257.1:0-1908 GCA_964623145.1 uncultured Desulfobulbus sp.
GTATAATGACCAGGACCGGCGTTTGTCGGCAGAATAGTCGCTTCCCGCACAAACCTCAATATGGTAATGGTAGAAACATGAACAATTTTCATAAAAAGAATTGCCGGTTGATTATCCTGACAGCCCTTGGTGCGGAACGAAAGATACTGGTCGGCAAAGCGATGAAGGACGAAGGAGCAACCAGAATAATTCAGTGCGGCATGGGATGCCGGGGTGTGTTTGATGTCGGGTTGGGATTATCAGAGGGAACAATTATCGGCAGTATCGGCCTTTCCGGAGGTTTGGCTCCTGACGTGCCTCCGGGAACGATTATTCTCGGAGAGAGCATACACAATCACTGCAGGCAGCCGGACTGTCTGCAACCGCACTACCAACTGGATTCCCATCTTGTTGATCTGATGGAATCGATCCTGAATCGGCAGGGGATTTGTTACAGGCGGGGCAGTCTGTTCTGTGTTCCGGAGCCTCTGCTTTTTCATACGGCGAAGGCGAATGCCTATAAGCGGACCGGGGCCCTGGCAGTGGATATGGAAAGCGCCGGTGCGGCCGAGGCGGCGATGCGGCAGGGGGTGCCTTTTTTTTGTCTGCGGGTGGTCTGTGATCCGGCGGAACGCACTCTTGCAGGAGAGTTGTTCAACGGGGTCGATGAGGAGGGCAACAGCAAACCTTTTCGTTTGCTTGGCGCACTGTGTCGGCGTCCGCAGCTTATAACGGATCTATGGAGGATGGCCCGGGATTATTCTCGGGCCGCAACCGGCATGGGCCGGGCATGGGAAGCGATTGAAAAACCCCTGCTCGATTTTGCTAGCCCGCATATTTCACAAAGGTCGTCGCGAAATGCGTGAAAGTGCCGGAGATGCGGCGTTTTGCGCAGAAAATTGTTTGCAGGCATATTGTTGATATGTCGAAAGCAATTTTCAAGAGAAACGACGTAGATTCGGTGCTTTCACGCGTTGCAGCAGGCCGCTCGGAGTCTCGCAAGCTCGCTTACCTGTGAAATATGCGGGCAGGACGAGATCAGCGGCCCGCTCCTCTGATGGCGACCGTCAGAGCCTGTAACGGATGTTTGACGGTTTCAAGCACTGCTGTGGGTTCGAATCCGCAGTGCACCATGCAGTCGGCACAGCGCGGATCATTGCCGACTCCATAGCTGTCCCAGTCGGTTTTTTCCATTAAATCATTGTAACTGGCAGCATAACCGTCGTTGAGCAGATAACAGGGATGCTGCCATCCCTTAAGGCTGCGGGTCGGATTCCCCCAGGGTGTGCAGGCAAATTCCCGATTGCCGGCAAGAAAATCCAGATACATTCCCGAATGATTAAAGGTCCATGATTTTTTTGCAGTCTGCAGAATCTCCCGGAACAATTTTTTTGTGCCTTCCCGTCCCAGAAAATTGTCCTGGTCATCGGCATTTTCATAGTTGAAACCGGCCGCTACGGTCATCGCCTCAACGCCGAGTTGTGAAAGATGGTCAAAGAGAAGAGCAGCATCTCTGGCTGTCTGACCTTTAAAAAATGTTGTGTTGGTGGTGACGCGAAATCCTGCGGCGACAAGTTTTTTAATGGCTTTTGTCGCCTTGTCAAAAGCGCCGTCAAGGCAGACGGCGGCATCATGTCGCTCAGCCAGTCCATCAAAGTGAATGTTAAACGTCAGGTAGGGGCTGGGTGAGAACTCGGCTATTTTTCGTTCGACCAGCAGACCGTTGGTGCAGAGATAGACAAATCGTTTGCGCCGAATAAGCTCGTCGATAATGGTGGTAATCTCCGGGTGCAGGAGCGGTTCCCCGCCGGCAATGGTAACAACAGGCGCGCCGCATTCTTCGGCCGCGCCAATGCACTGGTCAACGCTGAGCAATTGTTCCAGCACTTCTTTAGGCTGATTGATCTTGCCGCACCCTTTGCAGTGCAG
>CAZURY010000257.1:2008-3946 GCA_964623145.1 uncultured Desulfobulbus sp.
GTTGTTTTTCAGAAGGTTGTCCGCCGCCTTTGACAAGCCGCATCTTTTCCAGGGAAACAGGTCTGTTTTCCGGATAACAACGGGGATCCATGAACCTGCGAATAGCCTGTTCAAGAACGTCGAGCGGCAGGTTAGTGTCCAGGCAGGGGCCGTTCGGGCGGAAATTGAGGATGCCGAACACCGGCAGGGGATAGGTATCCTGAATACCACTGGCCAGATCCCGTTCACAGGCAACCGCTAAAATCAGTTTCGGACGGCGTTGAACCACTATTCTTCTGGCAATGGTACCGCCGGTGGCAATGGCAAGGTGAATACCGTAATGTTCGCTCAGATCGATCAGATTGTCTATGGGACACTTCCCGCATCGTTTACAGTTGTATATGGTATAGGTAAGTCGCATTTTACATTTGGAACGCTGCAGACAATGAGGCATGAGCAGGAGAAGCTCCTTGGGTTGGAACCTCTTGACCCGGCTTTCGACAAGGTCGTTGTTGACCTTGACAAAGGAGGAGCGGATCCTGTCCTTGGGAATACCGAACAGACGACCGACCAGCGTCATGAGGGGGAGAAACAGGCGGATGGTTAAACCCCGCATTTTTGAAAACAGGAACAGGGAACGGCCAAAGAGAATATTGAGGATGAGGCCGGAGGTGGCCCAGGCAACCAGCAGTATCAAGCTGCCGATCAGCATGCTGAAAATATATGGCGCCCATGGATGAACATTGGCAAGACCAATCACCGGCAGGATGAGAATAAGCAGCAAAAAGAGGATGACAAAGGTTCCGGCACTGGCGACCAGCCCTATAAAAAGGCGTTTTTTGGCCTTGCCAACCTCAATATCCTCACGGTCAAATTCCTCAACAGTGGTTAATTTCAGTTCTTTCATTATTTAATCCGAAAATCGCCCACAAGGTAATGACGTATGGGGCTATCCCCATTCTTGGTTGTGGCTGTGATGTTAAAAAAAAAATGGTCCGGCCATGCGGGCTAAACCTGCCGTGTTCAGGAAAAATCAGGCAAGGCAGGAAGGCCGAATTTTGTAAATTCCTCTGTGCCGTCCATTTCTTGAATCAAACCGGCGCCATACTCCTGGAGGTGGGCAATAACTTCTTCAACCAGAATCTCAGGCGCCGATGCCCCGGCTGTGATACCTATTTTTTGAACACCCTGCAACCAGGAATGGTCAATTTCGGCAGCGGTATCGATGAGATAAGCTTTGACTCCGCGTTTAGAGGCAACTTCTCGCAACCGGTTGGAATTTGAGCTGTTCTTTGAGCCTACCACCAGAAACAGGTCTACACTTCGGGCGAGTTCACGAACCGCCGTCTGCCGATTCTGGGTAGCATAACAGATATCTGTTCGATCCGGAATGTCAATCTTGGGGTACTTTTCCTTGAGTTGGTCGATCAGACCGGCGGCATCATCCATGCTCAATGTTGTCTGGGTAACGTAGCCAACCTTCCCGGAATCAACAATATTCAGGCGTTTTATGTCGTCAGACGAGGAAAGGATATGTACCTTGCCGTTGGCTCGGCCATAGGTTCCCTCCACCTCCGGATGGTGTTTATGACCGATAATCAGAA
Source organism: uncultured Desulfobulbus sp. (assembly GCA_964623145.1). Lineage (GTDB taxonomy): Bacteria > Desulfobacterota > Desulfobulbia > Desulfobulbales > Desulfobulbaceae > DRLX01. The sequence continues at coordinate 3,592 of CAZURY010000257.1, forward strand.
CATCGTAGTCAATTTTGTTGAGCCGGGCAACGCGTCGGTGTACCCTGGAAACCAGGGGGCAGGTGGCGTCAATGGTATGCAGGCCAAGCTTTTCGGCTCTGTTTTCCACCGCCTTGGCAACACCATGGGCACTGAATATGGTGATCGATCCGGTGGGGATATCTTCCAGAGTCTCAACAAAAACAGCGCCTTTTTCAGCTAGAGAACCAACCACATGGGTATTGTGGACGATTTCATGGAGAACATAAACCGGAGCGCCGTATTTTTCCAGCGCCTGGTTGACAACGGCTATAGCGCGTTTAACACCGGCACAGAAGCCACGGGGTTTTGCAAGAAATATTTCCATATTAACTTT
>CAZURY010000258.1:0-3939 GCA_964623145.1 uncultured Desulfobulbus sp.
TCCTGGTTAAAAGAATCGATTTTTAATTTTACTGGTAATTGTATCCAGCTCGGGGAGCTTGAGAAAATGGAGTGTTGTTCCATAAACAAGGGCGCCTGCCAGGATGATAAGCAGTACTGTTGGGAGTTGTGCGTACAATGGTCCATGCAGTAAGGTGAAAGCCAGTTTCTTCAGCCACCAAAGTATAATGACCATCATAGCTGTGCTGCAGAATATTTTACCAACCCCCTTGCCGATATAGTTCAGTGAGTATCCCGCCAGCTTTTTATAGAGAACACCACCTAAAAATAAAAAATTAAGAATCATCACACAGGACGTGGACAAGGCAATTGCCCTGTGTTGAAATGTATCGATGGAAAGTGTAATGATCAGGATATTAGCCGTGACGGCCAGGAAACTGCCGATGACCGGATACTTTGTGTTGTTTAAGGCATAAAATACCGGAACCATAATTTTAACCGCTGAGTAGGCAAAGAGTCCATAAGCATAATAGGTGAGCGCGGCAGCTGTTTGGGCAGTGTCAAAAGGGGTAAAGCGCCCATGTTCAAAGATGAGACGAATTATCGGATTTGCTAAAATAATGAGTCCTGCCGTTGCCGGGATGGTCAGGCTGAAAACCATCACCAGAGAAGAGGTGAAGGTTTGTCGCAGGCCGTGCATATCTCCTCGGGCGGCACATTTTGCCAGCACCGGCATGGCGGCAATGGAAATAGCAACTCCGAACACGCCGATGGGAAGCTGCACCATGCGAAAGGCATAGTTCAACCAGGAGACCGAGCCCTGAGCGCAGCTTGAGGCAAAGTTGGTATTGACAAAGATATTAATCTGGGTCGCCGACAGACCGATGGTTGCCGGCAGCATGAGAAGCAGTATCCGTTTGAGACCGGGATCATTGAATTTAAGCCGTGGAACAAAAACAAAGCCTGTTTTGGCAAGTGTCGGCAGTTGAATGAGCAGTTGCAACAGTCCACCAATCAGGGTACCCCAGGCCATGCCGGCAATGGCGGGCAGGTTAAATTTTGGAAACAGTAGCGCTAGACTTACCCCGCCGATGATGGAACCCAGGTTGAAGAAGGCTGAAGACATGGCGGGAACAAAAAACTTTCCCTTGGTGTTGAGCATGCCCATGACAATGGCGGCAAGTGCGACAAAGATTAAAAAAGGGAACATGATCCTGGTGAGCAGGGTGGTCAGTTCTGCTTTACCTGTAATCAGCGAGAAGTCAGGGGCAAGAAGGTGAACTATCGGGCCGGCAAAATATATGCCCAGCAGGGTAAAAAGGCTCAACAAAATCGCAAAAAAGGTTAACACGGTTCCGGCCAGTTTCCAGGTCTCCTCCGGACCGCGATTGGTATCGTAGTCGGAAAATACGGTCACAAAAGCAGCAGACAGGGCACCTTCTCCAAAGAGATCGCGCAAGAGATTGGGTATTCGGAAGGCCACCACAAAAGCATCATAGGCAAAACCGGCTCCGAACAGGCCGGCAAATATCTGCTCTCGAACCAGGCCCAGAACCCGGCTGCACATAACTGCAACTCCTACCGCCCCTGCAGCTCCGGCAATTTTTCCAGTGGAACCGCTTGCTTTTCCGGCCCTTTTTCCATGGTTGACTTGAGGATCCATTTACTATGTTATCACTTGACTTTACAAGGTTAATGCGAATATATATGATTCACTGACGTACTTGGAAGAGATGGTTACCATCCCTGATATAAAAGCGAAAGAATTATTCATTTTTAACTGCTGTCATTATCAGGTGGAGCCTTCCCCCTATCAATCCAATCCGCGCTACCGGAGGTATTCATGCAGGAAGTACAACATATCAGGAATACGGTAATTCTAGGCCATGGCAATAGTGGAAAAACCACTCTGGCCGATGCAATGCTCTTTACGGCCGGCGCCGTCAACAGGATGGGGAAGGTGGATGATGGTTCATCATCAATGGATTTTGAGCCGGAAGAGATCAAGCGGCAGGTGTCCATCAGCACAGCATTTCATCATGTTAACTGGAAAAAAAGTGAACTGTTTCTGAGTGATACTCCCGGGGATGATAACTTTGTCAATGAGACAAAGTTTGCTTCCCAGGTTGCCGATTCCGCCATTTTGACGGTTGGTGCGGTTCTGGGCGTTCGCAGTCAGACCGAGCGTTTTGTGGATTTCGTTGTTGATCGTCATTTACCCTGCCTGATCTGTATTACCAAGATGGACAGGGAACGGGCCAATTTTCAGAAGACTGTTGACGAGTTGAAAGAATCCTTTGATCTCAATCCAGTTGTCCTGTATTTACCCATCGGCGCTGAAGATGCCTTTAAAGGGGTGGTTGATATTGCAGCTAATAAGGCCTTGTTTTTTGCTGAAGATGGATCCGGTAAAATGACGGCTGGAGATATTCCCGCTGAGCTGGAGGATGATGTTGCGTCTCTGCGCGAGAGTTTGATGGAATATGTGGCGGAGACGGATGACGATCTGATCGAAAAATTTCTGGAAGAGGGCGAACTCACCACGGAAGAGCTGAGCCGGGGATTGGCTGTGGCCGTACGGTCTGCAAAAATTGCCCCGGTGTGTGCAGTCTCAGCATTGAACAACGCCGGGACAAGTATTCTCCTTGATGCTGTTGTCGACTATCTCCCATCTCCGGAAGAACGGCCCGCCCAGGTCGGCACTGATCCCCAGGGAGAATTAATTGAACGCCGGGCCTCTGTTGATGAGCCTTTCTCCGCCATCGTTTTTAAGACCATGGCCGATCCCTTTGCAGGTCGCCTGACAATTTTCCGCGTTTATTCGGGTAAATTGACTGGTGATAGTTTTTACAATTCAACCAGGCAGACCAGTGAGCGTTTTGGGCATCTGTTTATTATGGAAGGCAAGGAACAACAACAGATTGACGAGGCCATTCCCGGTATGATTGTTGCCGTCGCCAAACTTAAGGAAACGGTTACCGGTGACACCCTTTGTGATGAAAATAATCCGATCCTTTATGATGGTCTTGAACCGATACCCCCTGTCATTTCCTACGCAGTCAGCGCTAAAAAAGGTGATGAAGAAAAATTATTTTCTTCTATTACCCGCATGCTTGACGAAGATCTTACCCTGCAACTCACCCGGGAGGAACAGACACACGAGGTGTTGATTTCGGGTGTGGGCCAGGTTCATCTTGAAGCGGTTGGCGAAAAGATGAAGCGCAAATTCGGGGTGGAGATGGAGTTGCGGCTGCCTAAGGTGCCTTACCGGGAGACAATAAAAGCTTCGGTTACGGTCCAGGGAAAACACAAAAAACAATCCGGCGGCCGTGGACAATATGGTGACTGTACCATCGAAATGTCGCCGTTGCCAAGGGGTGAGGGGTTTGAGTTTGTCGATTCCATTGTCGGTGGAGTCATTCCCCAGCAATACAGACCTGCGGTTGAAAAGGGAATTGTCGAAGCAATGGCTAAAGGGGTAATTGCCGGATATCCGTGCGTTGATGTGAAGATCAACCTGATAGATGGTTCATATCATAATGTGGACTCCTCGGAAATGGCGTTTAAAATTGCCGGATCCCTGGCCTTTAAAAAAGGAGTATTGGATGCCGATCCCATTCTTTTAGAGCCTGTCCTTGAGCTGGAAGTACAGGTTGACAAGGAACATGTGGGAGACGTGATGGGTGATCTTAACAGTCGTCGCGGTAAAGTACTGGGTATGGATGCCACGGATAAATATGAAATAGTCCGAGCCCATGTGCCCCAGTCGGAAGTTCAACTTTATGCACCCGACTTGACATCCATGACCGGTGGCCGGGGCAGTTTTACAGTGAAATTTTCCCATTATGAAGAAGTGCCGGCCCATCTGGCCGAAAAGATAATTGAACAACATAACCGGGAATAATGAGCATCTACAGTGTGGGTGTTCTCACGCTCAGCGATAAGGGCGCCCGCGGTGAACGGGAAGACACCAGCGGCG
>CAZURY010000259.1:0-3923 GCA_964623145.1 uncultured Desulfobulbus sp.
TTCCGATGTAATGAGTGAAAAGTTATCAAATAATAGAGAAATCAACCCTCGTCCACCTTTTCAACCATGACTTACAAGAGGAGAAAATGAATAAAGCAGACCTGATTGATGCTATCACCCAATCCACGGATTTGAATAAAACAGAGGCGGGAAAAGCCGTGCAGGGTTTTCTGGAAACCGTTACAGGTACACTGTCTAAAGGAGAAAAAATTTCTCTCACCGGATTTGGCACCTTTTCCATAGTGAACCGGGCCGCAAGATGTTGCAGAAACCCACAGAATGGAGAAAAAATGACCATTGCGCCCTGCAAAGCCATAAAGTTCAGACCTGGTAAGAAACTCACGGAAATGGTCAAATAATCCAGGAATTCAATGAACCCGGCATTTTTTGTACCCCTACTGTTTGCAACAATTGTGTTCCTCGCCTGGATGATAGGAACCTATAACAGATTCATCAAATATAAAAATCGTATCGAAGAATCCCTCAACAGTATTGATGTTACCTTGAAACGGCGAGCTAACCTCATACCAAATCTTGTGCGCATAATTGAGGGTTACAGCTCGCATGAGGGAAAAATTTTCCAGGAAAAGACGCACCAGCTCGGTATGCTGTCTGATCCGAAACGAATGGAACAGGAACAGGAAATCGCACGAAACATCGGTGGCCTGATTGCTGTTGCCGAGGCATATCCGGATCTCAAGGCAAGCGCCAACTATCTCGAATTGCAAAACAGTCTCAATCAAATTGAACGTGATATTCAACAGGCAAGAAATCGGTATAACGGTTATATTGCCCGCTTCAACACCCTGGTTGACTCATTCCCGGCCTCGCTGCTGGCCCGCCGTTTCCATTTTAAAAAAATGGACTACCTGGCCCTGGAACTGGCAACGCAACGCGAGATGCCGGACATATCATTTTCCTCCAACGAACAGAAAAAATCATGACCACCCGGATTCTGCGCAACATTACGGATGCATCTTCAAGAGATCGAAATTCAAACGTATGTATTGCATCATACCAGTTGGTTGTAAGCAGAATAATCTTATTGTTGTCTTGCGCGCTGCTCCTTAGCGCTTGTTCAAGTACATATTATTCGGCCATGGAAAAAGTCGGCGTTCATAAACGGGATATCCTGGTTGATCGTGTTGAAGGCGCCAGAGACTCACAAGCCGAAGCTCAACAACAGTTCAAATCAGCGCTGGAGCAATTTAACTCGGTCATTCAACTGAAAAATACCGATTTGAAACAAGCCTATGAAAAACTGGACAGAGAATACAGAGATTGCGAAAAAGCTGCCGACAAGGTTTCCACCCGAATTGACAAGGTAGAGGATGTCTCCGAGGCGCTGTTTGACGAATGGAAGGATGAGCTCAATCTCTATGATAACAAAGAGCTTCGGCGGGCAAGCAAGCAACAGTTTGATACAACCCGCAGACGCTACCGGGAAATGCTCCGCTCAATGCGTACCGCTGAAGCGAGCATGCGACCGGTACTCAGGACTTTTCGTGATAATGTCCTTTTTTTAAAACATAATCTAAATGCCCAGGCAATCGGCTCACTGCAGGCGGAGTTCACTTCCCTTGAAAAAGATATAGATACTCTTATAAAAAAGATGAATGATGCGATAGGCCAATCCAACGCATTCATTGCGCAGATGGGAGCTTGATTTCAACTTTTTCCATTCGCCGCACATACATAAACAAAACGTAACTCCTCACAGGGCAAATAACTATGCGTTTTCAGTTCCTCAGACCTGTAACTGCTTACAGCCGCGTCATATTTGCGCAGATAAGCGGAGACTTCGAAGATGGCGTGGCTGTGAGTAGTTACAACAAAACTATCCAAACCTTTTCCAATAAGGAGATATTATGGCCGGTTTTATGGACATTCTTGGATCAATGATGCAGCAGGGCATGTCACAATCTACGGGGACACGGATGGCAAATGCCTTCGGCGCCGGTGGATCCGGCGGCTCCCTGACCGATATCCTGGGCGGTCTGGCTGGAGCGCTGGGAGGCGGCCGGCAAACCGGTTCTGCACCACAGAGCGGGCTCGGTGACCTTGGAAGTCTTGGCGGTGTTGTCGGCGAGGTGCTTGGCAGCCTTGGTAACAACAGAGCTGCTCTCGGCGGTCTGGGAGCCCTGGCCGGCGCCCTCCTTGGCGGAGGGAAAAGCTCAGCCAGAGGCGCCATCGGCGGAGGTGGCCTGGCCATGTTGGCCTCACTGGCTATTGCTGCCTTGCGTAAAGCCGGCCAGACCCCACAATCCACTCCTCGCGGACTGCTTGAGGCACAAACCCCTGAAGACCAGCAGGCACTGGAACAGGATGCGGAAATTATTGTCAAGGCGATGATCAATGCGGCCAAGGCGGACGGTCGTATTGACGACAACGAAATCCAGAAAATTGTCGGTAAGTTACAGGAAGATGGCCTGTCTGAAGAAGAAAAAGAATTTTTTATGACTGAGGCCAATAAACCCATGGATATCGATGCGGTCATTGCGTCTGCGGCAGGCCAACCGGAAATGGCGGCCCAGATCTATTCCGCTTCCCTGCTTGCCATAGAAGTTGATACCCCGGCTGAACAACAATACATGCAGCAACTGGCCCGGGGACTCGGGCTGGACCCGAGGGTAACGAATCACATCCACCAGTTCCTCGGCGTCCAGTAAACCTGCATGCGTTGAGCCGAAATTTACAGATTACAGCCACAACAAAGCATACTCAAATCAAACCGGCACCCATCCATGTCCGGAAAGCATGGCTTTGTTTTAGCCCGTCATGAACAACAGAGGTGAAGAATGGGATTATTAAGTTTCGCAAAAAACATTGGTAAAAAACTCTTTCACAGGGAAGAAGATGCATCAGAAAAAATCGCCGCCTATATAGAAGAAGACAATCCCGGGGTCAGTAACCTGCATGTTATCGTTGAAAACGGTGTGGCCTCCATAAGCGGTGAGGCCCGGAGCCGGGAAGCGCTGGAAAAAGCGGTCCTTATGGCCGGCAATGTGGATGGAATCAGTGAAGTAAAATATGATGCTCTGAATGCGCCTGCAGCAGAGGTTCAGGTGGAATACTACGAAATAGTCTCAGGGGATACACTCTCCGGAATTGCCAGGAAATATTACGGCAAAGGGTCCGCATATATGCGCATTTTTGAAGCAAACAAAGAGGTCATCAAAGACCCCGACAAAATTTATGTCGGTCAGAAGATTCGCATTCCCATCGATTGATCTTTATATGCAAACAGATACCCTTAGTCTTAAGAGGAGAAAACAGAACCCATGACGACAAAAGCGGATTTTACCAAAGAAGAATGGACGTACCTGCTTCAGGCTCCGACAGCTGCCGGAATGTATATAATGATGGCTGATCCGAATTTTGTAGTCGGCAGCATGAAGGAAGCATTTGCCGTATCATCGGCTATCATCAGTAAAGAAAAAGAGAGCAACAGTGAACTGTTAACTTCTCTGCTTGCCGAATTTAAGAAAACGGAGATGGTCAAACAGGCACGGCTCAAGTTTGAGGAAAAGAACGTTACAGCCATGCAGCAGACAGCATTTGATACACTGAAAAAAGCTGCTCAACTGCTTGCATGGAAAGCTACTCCGCAAGAGGCTGCCGAGATAAAAAACTGGCTTTACGATCTGGCTGTAAAAACGGCAGAAGCTGCAAAAGAGGGAGGGTTCCTCGGATTTGGCGGGACACGGGTAAGTGAAAAGGAAAAGACAGCGCTCCAGGAGCTTGCCGGCCTGCTGGGAGTTTCAAAATAAACCGGTTTCGCTCAGGTAGTAAATAAGCCACGGTCAAGAAGACAGGAACCTGTCGATAATCATGGCTCAACCTAACCCGGATATTTCGCAGATAAACGGAACGAAGTGAAGACTTCGATCCCGCTTACCCGGAGTCTCGCAAGCTCGCTTACC
>CAZURY010000260.1:0-3897 GCA_964623145.1 uncultured Desulfobulbus sp.
ACGTATGAAATACGCGGTAAAACTCTCCATAACAGGGCTGCTGCTTTTTTTTATTATCAAGCAGGTCAATCCCCGGGAGACATGGCAGCAGATAGCCTCAATCAGCCCTGGTGTATTCTTTCTGGCCCTTCTTTTACAGATTGGCAGCAACACTGTTGCCGCCGGCCGCTGGTTTTTGATAATGCGTACAATCAATTTTACCCAGCCCTTTTCCTTTTTTTTAAAGAGCTACTTCAAAGGGGCTTTCTTTAATCAGGGTTTACCGACAAGTATCGGCGGAGACGGCCTGCGCATCCTGGACTGCTCTCGCTGCGGCCCGACAGAAGATGCCTTTTTCGGAGTTTTCATCGACCGGATAATAGGCCTTGCAGGACTTCTCCTGCTCAATATTGCAGCCCTTACCGCCAACAGGGCAATCCTGCCCCCGAAAGTGACAACCCTCTTGTTCGCCATTCTTCTCCTGTTGCTCACAGCTATTATCGGGCTTTATTTTCTGCGAAAGATTAGCTTTCTCGCCCGGTCCCGCTATCTTGGCTACCTGACCAGATTGTCGCAACGTTATTTTCAGGTTTACTCATCTTTTTCATCTGCCGGTATACAGTTATTTCTTTCCATCCTTACCCATTTGCTGGCCATGGCAGCCTTTTGTCTTCTCGGTCGAGCCATGGGTCTTGATTATCCCCTGTCCGTCTATCTGGTCCTGGTGCCGCCGGTTGTCCTGTTGACAATCCTGCCGGTTTCCCTCGCCGGTTGGGGGATACGGGAGGGAGCCCTTGTCGGTTTCTTTCTCCTTATCGGCGCTGATAAGGCCAGGGTTGTTTCGTTTTCACTTCTTTATGGGTTAACAGCCCTGGTGGCCTCTCTGCCCGGACTTTTTATTTATCTGCATCAAAAACACAGCCTTTAACCAGGAGTACAGGAAAAGAATTCCATGAACGTTGATACCATGCGGACCATTGATAAATGGGTGGGCATGCCTCTGACCTTCCTGCTGACCGTGGGTCTGGGGCTGGTCAGAGCAATTCGACCAAGTGATTGTCGTCCGATAAAACGCATTCTCTTTATAGAACTCTCGGAAATGGGTTCAACCATTCTGGTTGATCCTGCCCTGCAAAAGGCTAAAAACGAGCTTGGTGCGGAGCTGTTTTTCCTTATTTTTAAAAAAAACAGCGGCAGCCTGGCTCTGACCGGAACCATTCCACCTGAAAATATATGCACACTGCGGGAAAACAACCTGATTCTGCTCTGCCTGGATACGATTAAATTTTTTTTCTGGACTCGAAAAAGAGATATAGACACAGTTGTTGATCTTGAACTCTTTTCACGGTTTACAGCGCTTCTTTCCGGACTGTCCGGTTGTTGTCGCAGGGTGGGATTTTACAGTTTCCACAACGAAGGGTTGTATCGCGGTCAATTACTGACTCACAGAGTTGCTTATAATCCCCATATTCATATTGCAAAGAATTTTATCGCAATGATCAACTCCCTGCTGGCCGAAGAAGAAGAAATTCCCTATTCCAAACAACAGGTGGCCGACTCCGAACTTATCATACCGCAGTATAACTGTTCTCAAGATAAAGCCCGACAGATGCGTCAAAAGATAGATGAATACGCCGGCAGATCCATTGATGACCAAACTCATCTGGTATTAATCAACCCCAATGCCAGTGAACTGCTGCCCCAAAGAAGATGGATGAGGAAACGGTACGAGGCATTGATCGGCAGGATCCTTACCCATAGAACAGATGTCCTGGTTTTGATTACCGGCGCGCCCGGTGAGCGGGAGGAGGCTGATGAAATGTGCGCAAACATAGGTTCGGATCGGTGCATCAATTTTGCCGGCGCACTTCAACTTGCCGAGTTGCCGGTTCTCTATTGCCAAGCCGCCCTGATGGTAACCAACGATTCCGGTCCCGGCCATTTTTCCTCTATTACCCCTCTGCCGACATTTGTTTTGTTCGGCCCTGAAACCCCGGCCCTTTATGGTTCTCTGGGCAATGCTACGTCGATTTTTGCCGGCCTTGCCTGTTCTCCATGCGTCAGTGCGGCAAACCACCGGAAAACCCCCTGCACTGACAATAAATGCCTGCAGGCCATAACAGTGGATCAGGTTTTTTCCCTGATCCGGCCGGTACTGGATAAGCTGCCCGCATAGAAAATAATCCCCGGGTACAATAAAGATGCAGACGACAAAACAGTGGAATTGCATGATGAGCGCCTGGCTCATCATGGGTGTGGCCCTTGCCGTACGCCTTTATGTCAGCAGCAGGTTTCTTCTTGTCCCTGATGAGGCCAATTACTGGCAGTGGAGCAGGTATCTTGCCCTGGGCTACCATGATCATCCGCCCATGATCGCCTGGACAATCCGGCTGGCAACCAGACTTTTCGGTCAGAATGAATTTGCCGTGCGCCTGCCCACCATTCTTGGTCTGGCTATCACTTCCATATATGTCTTCCTCTTTGCCTGTCGCTGGTTCTCCTGCAGATGCGGTTTTCATGCAATACTGCTTATGCAGGGTATTTTATTATTTAACGGTTCAGCTTTGATTGCCACTCCGGACGGACTTCTCCTCCCATGCTGGGCAGCGGCCTGTTATCACAGCGCCATGGCTCTTAGCAATCGTTCTCCAGGCCAGTGGCTTGCCTGCGGTCTATGGTTCGGGCTGGGACTGTTATCTAAATATACCATGCTCCTCTTTCTCCCCTCGTTGTTTTTCTGTATGCTGGCAACGCCGGTTTACCGCAAACAACTGGCCACCATCTGGCCCTGGCTGGGCCTGCTGCTCGGGTTTGCCTGTTTCACACCTGTTCTAATCTGGAATGCCCATAATGGCTGGGCCACTTTCCGGCATGTCCTCTACCAGGGAGGGGTGGGTAAAAGCAGTTTGCTCACTCTCCGGTATGTCGGGGATTTTATCGGCACCCAGGCATTACTGCTCTCGCCGCTTGTCTTTATTTTACTGCTCATGGCCTGGCTTGGCAGCTCGGCTGCTGGTCGCCTTAAACCAGCTGATGCATCCTTTCTCCGCTGGATGTCGGCAACGACCTTTGTGGTGTTTTTCGGCCTCTCTTTCCATGTGCGAATTTATGGAAACTGGCCGGCCCCTGCCTATATTGCAGCCATTGTGCTGCTGGCCGCATTGTATAGCCCTGGTCGTGCAGGGGCACAGCCACGCACAACCCCTTTCTGGAATATAAGCGTTTTTTTTGCCTACGCGATGACTGTGCCTCTCCTCGTGCAACTGGTATACCCCGTGTTGCCGCTGCCCATTAATCTTGACCGGATTGCCCGGGAGACCACCGGCTGGAAGCAGTTGGGACAGAAAGTTGACCAAGCCTGGCATTCCATGCCCAACCCCGAAAATACCTTTATTTTCGGACTCAGATATCAGCAGGCAAGTGAGCTGGCTTTTTATATGCCAGGCCGGCCGAAAACGGTTTCCATTAACAAATGGACGCGGCCGAATGTCTATGATTACTGGTTTGACGACGCCATGCTGCGCGGGAAAGATGCGATAGGAATATATGAATGGAAAGGCATGGCCATCCATCTGGCCAAACTGTTTCAGCGGATTGATCCACCCAGGGAAATCCGGCTCTACAGAATGTCGCCATGGTTTGGCAAACAACATGTCCACACCCTGTATCTTATACGCGGATATGGATTTAAGGGAGGTCTTCGCTGGCAGCCGCAGACCGGCAATGATATCCGGGTGACCCCGGAGGTCACCGATGAACCAGCAGAAAAAAAGTAATCATTTCTGATGCACTCGTAAAAAGTCAACACCTACCAATCAGACGGCTAAGTAAAAACATAGGTATACAGGTAAGCGTAGACTCCGGATAAGCGAGCCCGAAGTCTTCACTACGTTCCGCTTATCTGCGAGACTTCGAGGA
>CAZURY010000261.1:0-3881 GCA_964623145.1 uncultured Desulfobulbus sp.
ATATCTGTGTTTTTACTTAGCCATCTAATAGCATGATTTTTACTTTTTACGAGTTTATCAACTCTCAAGATAAATAAATCATTTTGGATATTGCTGTTCCCATGGATACCCTTGCTTCTGTTTTTGATGATCAAATGCTGGCAGAGCTCTTTCCGCCCAGCAGGACAAACGATTTTTTTGAGGCCCTGTTTGGTGATGCCGATGAGGGGGCCTATGACATTCACCTGCGTTTTGACGGATACAACCCGGCAACAAACAGCCTGCATTTTTTTCTGGATCTGTGCGAGCGACCCGGCTGCTGCCTTGCCTGCAACCTGACCTATGGATTGCCGGAGGTTTTTTCCCGCCATCCGGTCATTAACATCAAGGGATTGGTAGCCGACATTGAGAAAATTCTTGATGGCCGGGCACGATGTACGGATTGGCGGTTGGGGACAACCATACAGCAGGGGAGCGGTCTTCATGCTATTCCCCTGACCATTCAACTTTCCCGAGAAGGAGTATGACCAGGCAAAAAAATCAATGGGATGAGCGGTATGTCAGTGGTGATCTGCCTTGGGATACCGGGTGCCCCGATACGTATCTGGTACAGATGGTTTCCCGCTGGCCCATATGCCGGGGGCTGGTTCTTGATATAGGATGTGGAACCGGCACCAACTCCATCTGGCTGGCGCAGCAGGGTTTTGATGTCATTGGCCTTGATCTTTCCGCTGAGGCCATTGCCATTGCAACAAAGCGAGCAGCTGAACAGGGAGTTAGCTGCCGGTTTACCAGTGCTGATTTTTTAGATTTTGAAGTCGAGGACGGGGCCTGTTTCTTTCTTTTTGATCGGGGCTGCTTTCATTCCATGCCGGATGAAGAGGCCCGCAGGGCATTTGCCGCCAGGGCTGCGGATGTACTGTCTCCCGGTGGGCTGTGGTTGAGTATGATCGGCAATATCGATGATCCGCTGCAGGATCAGGGTCCTCCCAAGCTGTCTGCCCGGCAGATTGCGACCCTTCTGGAACCCTTTTTTGAGATTTTAAATCTACAGTCCTGCATGATCGAATCGAGAAGAGGGGAACCTCCTCGTTTCTGGCAGTGTTTGTTGAGAAAACGGTAAATCGGTTCTCAGTGGATTGCCACCTGCGAGCGGCCATTTTTTTTAGCCTGGTAGAGGGTATCATCAGCCTGCTCCAGCCATTGATGCTTGCTCATCCCTGCATGCCACTCGACCAGACCAATACTGATGCCGAGTTTTGCCCGGCCGGCTGTGATATTGAGACATTCGACAGCCCGGCAGAGTCGTTCGCCGAGATTACGCGCGGCCGACATATCCGTATTGGGGAGGAGTAAAAGGAATTCGTCCCCGCCCATCCTGACCAGGAGATCGGAGGTGCGGATCTGGTCCTGCAGCGCTCTGCTTACCTGCTGGAGCGCCCTGTCCCCCATCAGATGGCCCATGGTATCGTTAACATCCTTAAAGTGGTCGAGATCAAGGGCGGCCAGAGTGAGCGGGTAACCATATCTGTCAGCCTGGCGGATAATGGAGTCGATACGTTCTTCAAAAACCAGCCGATTAGGCAGACCGGTAAGAGCGTCTTTGCGGGCCTGAGCAAATATTTTCTCATAGTCCATGGTCCGTTTGAGCGGCTCTACCAGGATACTTAACGACTCGTTAATCAGTTCAATATCATCCGTCGGTACCGGGACGTTTTTCCTCAACAACAGCAACAGGGTATTCCCCTCTTCTGACGCAAAGTTCCACTGATAGGAGTGCAGGTCGTCTATTTTTTCCATTGAACCGACACCCTCGGGATTTTTCAATAGTTTCTCCGCCACATCAATAATATAACGTCGTTCCGGCCCATGGCTTGAGCAGAACAGATGCATCCGCTGCCGGGTCTGGTTATGATAACCGATCAGCTCATGGGCCACATGTTCGGCCAGCCAGATGGAATAGGTCTCAATGATAGTCGGCAGGTCAAGGACTCCGGCCAGTCGTTGATAAAGGCTGTTGACCTTTTGCAATCGTTCGGATTGACGCTGGTAATGCCTGAGTTGTGCAAGCAGTTTATCCAGACTCTTTTCTGTTGCAAGACCGGGGGCAGGTGCGTGTTCTACACTGTTCATGGTGCTCACTTGTGGATTTTCCGTTATAATGAAGGATATTGCCGGTACCTCTGCTTCAGTTACCCTATTGTAATGCGAAAAATATGCCATATCTGTTTTTGGGAAAATAATATTTAATTTCAGTATGTTATAATATTGATGGTTTTGTGTTTGTTACGGGATGGCCTTCGTGTCGGGATTTTGACATGGTGGCCGGCTGATGGGTGAAACGCTCAATTTAGGTGGAAGATGGATTTGTGAAGGAAGTATTGGGAGAGCATATGGATATTGGCCGGATGTTCATGGTCGGGTTTGACGGGACTGTCGTTGATAAGAAGCATTGGATTATCCGGGCTATTGAGGAGGACCATCTCGGTGGGGTCATTCTTTTTGATCGCAATGTGGACGGCTCGGTACAGAATATTTCTTCCTCCGCACAGTTACAGGAATTAACGGAAACGTTGCAGGAATATGGTAGCGGCCGGCTGCTTATCAGTGTGGATCAGGAGGGTGGCAAGGTCTGTCGCTTAAAAGATTGTGATGGATTTCCTGAAACCGTCAGCGCTGAAACTCTGGCCGGTTATGAAAGGCAGGAGGCCATTGCGGCAGCGGAAAAAATGGCTGCCACTCTGGCCATGCATGGCATTAACTTTAATATGGCCCCGGTGGTGGATCTGGACCTTAATCCGGCAAATCCCATTATCAGCAGATATGGGCGCAGTTTTGCTGCGGACCCGGAAAAAGTGGTGCGCCTGGCGCGCATTGTTATTGAGGCCCATCATCGCGCAGGCATTGGTTGCTGTCTCAAACATTTTCCCGGTCATGGCAGCGCCGGTGCGGATTCCCATCTCGGCTTTGTTGATGCCACCTCAGCCTGGCAGGACGAGGAACTTATCCCTTTCAGCCGTTTGATAGAGGCGGGAAAAGCCGATGCAGTGATGACTGCTCATATTATCAACCGCAGGCTTGATCCGCAGGGGATGCCGGCAACCCTGTCCCGGCCTGTTATCACCGGTTTGCTGCGTCGAAAGCTTGGTTTTTCCGGGGTTGTTGTCTCAGATGACCTGCAGATGGGGGCTATCTGCCAAAAATGGGGCTTTGCCGAGGCAGTACGCTTAGCAGTACTTGCCGGAGTAGATCTGCTGGTGACAGGTAATAACCTGGATCGGCGAGAGGATACGGTGAAGGTTGGCAGTCAATGCATACAGAAGATGCTTGACAGGGGCGAGGTTGATGCCGATTATATTAAGGCCTCATTGTATCGCATAGAGGTTTTACATAAAAGAATATCAGGAAAACTGCCATGGAACA
Organism: uncultured Desulfobulbus sp.; assembly: GCA_964623145.1. Taxonomy (GTDB): domain Bacteria; phylum Desulfobacterota; class Desulfobulbia; order Desulfobulbales; family Desulfobulbaceae; genus DRLX01. The sequence continues at coordinate 3,403 of CAZURY010000261.1, forward strand.
GCAACAGACCCACAGCATGATTGTCGGTTATATCCTCTGGATATTTGGTTTTCTGGGTGCGCACAGGTTTTATTTCGGTAAACCCATTTCCGGCACTATTTATTTCTTTACCCTTGGTATTTTTTTCATCGGCTGGATTGTTGACCTTTTCCTGATCCCGTCCATGGAGAGACAGGCGGATATCAGGTTTACGCCCGGGCCGATAGACTACACTGTTGCCTGGATTCTGCTTGTTTTTCTTGGTCTTTTCGGTGTTCATCGAATGTATATGGGCAAGTGGCTCTCCGGTATTCTTTATCTCATAACCGCCGGCTTCTTTGGCATCGGCTATATTTACGATCTCTGGACCTTAAATGATCAGATTACCCTGATCAACGGCCAGTCCCGGGCCGCATTTGATTTGCCTTGAGGCCGCCGTTCTCCCGTTTACTGCAGTTTACTGGTTTCCTGCTCTCCAAAGAGCTGGCGGATGCCGTGCT
>CAZURY010000262.1:0-3877 GCA_964623145.1 uncultured Desulfobulbus sp.
CTGAAGAGGCTTATCGAACTGGATGCTCCCGACATTATTATTCGAAATGAAAAACGGATGCTGCAGGAGGCGGTTGATGTCCTTTTTGATAATGGTCGTCGGGGCAGGACAATTACCGGTCCCAATAAACGGCCGCTGAAATCCCTATCCGACATGCTCAAGGGGAAGCAAGGACGTTTCCGCCAGAATCTGCTGGGAAAACGGGTCGATTACTCCGGCAGGTCGGTTATTGTGGTTGGACCGCATCTACGTCTGCACCAATGCGGGCTTCCCAAAAAGATGGCCCTGGAACTCTTTAAACCCTTTATCTATAACCGTCTTGAGAGCCTTGGTTTTGTTACCACCATTAAAAGCGCTCGTAAGATGGTTGAAAAAGGAATGAAAGAGGTATGGGACGTTCTTGATGATATTGTCCGGGAATATCCGATAATTCTGAACCGTGCACCGACGCTTCACAGGCTCGGTATGCAGGCCTTTGAGGTTGTGCTTATCGAGGGCAAGGCAATTCAACTGCATCCCCTGGTTTGTGCGGCGTTTAATGCCGACTTTGATGGTGATCAGATGGCGGTGCATGTACCGCTGTCGGTTGAAGCCCAGGTCGAGGCCAGGGTTTTGATGATGTCGACCAACAATATTCTCTCTCCTGCCAACGGCGGTCCAATCATTATTCCCAGCCAGGATATTGTCCTTGGCCTCTACTATATGACCCGGGAACGTTACGGGGTGGAAGGTGAAGGGGCGGTTTTTGCCTCTATCGGCGAGGTCCGTATTGCCTATGACCATAAAGCTGTTCATCTGCAGGCTGGAATAACCGTCCGCATCAATGGGGAGCTGGTAAAGACCACCGTTGGTCGGGTAATCGTCAGTGAACTGCTGCCCGAATCCGTTCCATTTGCTCTGGTGAATAAAGAGCTTTCCAAGAAAGAACTTGGTTTTATAATTGATTATACCTATCGACATGCCGGGACTAAAGATACGGTTATTCTCGCGGATCGCCTGAAAGATCTCGGGTATGAATATGCCACCAGGGCCGGAATATCCATATGTATCAACGATATGAAGATTCCTGTTCGTAAGGAGGAATTCGTCGAGGAATCGGAAAAAGAGGCTGCCGATGTTGATAAGCAGTATTCAGATGGCCTGATCACCGATGGTGAGAAGTACAACAAAATTGTCGATATATGGTCAAAGGCAACCGACAAAATTACCAAAGAGATGATGGATGAAATGTCGGTTGACTATGTGCGCGACAAGAATAATACCGTCCGTGAGATTAAGAGTTTTAACTCCGTTTATATTATGGCTGATTCAGGCGCCCGTGGATCCAAAGACCAGATCAGGCAGCTTGCCGGTATGCGTGGCCTGATGGCCAAGCCGTCCGGTGAAATTATTGAGACCCCGATCAAGGCGAATTTTCGGGAAGGCTTATCGGTACTGGAATATTTTATATCCACACATGGCGCTCGCAAGGGACTTGCAGACACTGCCTTGAAAACGGCCAACTCCGGTTATCTGACCAGAAGGCTCGTTGACGTTGCCCAGGACTCGACAATTGTTATGAAGGACTGTGCAACCATGCGTGGCACCATGGCTGAGCCATTGATTGAAGGTGGTGAAGTGATCGTTCGTATTGGTGAGCGTATCCTTGGCCGGGTGGCACTGGAGGACGTGGTCGACCCCCATTCCGGTGAAATACTTGTCGGCATGGATGAAGAAATTACCGAAGAGAAAGTAGAGGCAATAGAAGCTGCGGGTATTGACCAGGTGATGATTCGTTCGGTGTTGACCTGTGAGGCAAAACGTGGTGTCTGTGCAATGTGCTATGGTCGTGATCTTGGCCGAGGACATATGGTTAATACCGGTGAGGCGGTCGGGATCATTGCCGCTCAATCCATTGGTGAGCCCGGTACTCAGTTGACCATGCGTACTTTTCATATCGGCGGCACTGCCAGTAGATCAGTCGAACAGGCCGAGGTCCGTACCCAGCGTGGTGGTATGGTTCGATATAAAAATCTCCATGCGGTTACTAACAGCGAGGGAAATCAGGTTGTTATGAATCGCAATGTTGAGATTACTATTCTTGATGAGCAGGGGATTGACCGCGAACGTTTTCCGGTCCCGTACGGTGCGGAGTTGAAAGTTGCTGACGGCAGTAAGGTTGATCCGGGTACGGTCATCGCCGATTGGGATGCTTTTTCCATCCCTATTGTTGCCGAGGTCGGCGGCAAGGTTAAATACGGTGATGTTGTAGAGGGTGATTCGATGCAGGAGCGGGTTGATCAGATTACCGGCAAGGCAAGCAAGGTGATTACTCCTCTTACTGCCGGTAAGCAGCTGACTCCAAGAATTTCAATTAAAGATCCCGAGAAGGGACGGCAGACATTGAAAATACCCGGCAGTGAGCTTGAAGCCAGATACCCTTTGCCTGTCGGTTCGGTTATCACCGTAGATGAAGGAGAGATCGTTAAAGCCGGTACTGTGGTTGCCAAAATTCCGAGGGAAACGACCAAGACCAAGGATATCACGGGTGGCCTTCCCAGAGTTGCCGAGTTGTTTGAAGTTCGCAAGCCAAAAGAGCTGGCCATCATTAGCGAGATCGACGGTCGGGTTAGTTTTGGCAGGGAACTTAAGGGTAAACGCAGGGTGGTCATTACCCCTGAAACCGGTGAGCCAAAAGAATATCTGATTCCCAAGGCCAAACATATCATCGTTCATGAAGGGGATTATGTCAAAGCCGGCGAACAGCTTATGGAAGGTTCTATTTTGCCCAATGACATCCTTCGGGTTCTCGGGGCGGAAGAACTGGCACGTTTTCTCGTTAATGAGATTCAGGAAGTATATCGTTTGCAGGGTGTTAAGATTAACGATAAACATATTGAAACCATTGTACGTCAAATGTTGAAAAGAGTGAAGATTACCGATGCCGGTGATTCTGTTTTCATGCTTGATCAGCAGGTGGAATGGTGGAAATTCCGTGAGGAAAATGATCGTCTGCTTGCGGAAGGGTTACAGCCTGCTGCGGCTGAGCCATTGCTTCTTGGAGTAACGAAAGCTTCGCTTTCCACGGATTCTTTTATCTCCGCAGCTTCATTTCAGGAGACAACCAAGGTGTTGACGAATGCAGCCATGGAAGGAAAAGTAGACGACCTGAGCGGTCTTAAAGAGAATGTTATCATGGGGCGGTTGATTTCCGCGGGTACAGGATTGCCCCAATATCGACTTCATCGTAAAGAGGCTTGAAAAATAGTCTTGACATAGGGTTTTGAGTGGTCTACTATTTATAACTTTGCGCTCCATCGATTATGATGGTTTGCCTGTTTGACTTTTCATTATGGTGGGTCAGGCAATATACTGTTGTAACAGGTAGGCGAATTTGTTGTGGCTGTTACCGGTTTGTCCGGGTCAGCTGTGCTGGTTTATATGAAAAGGAGTGGTTGGAATGCCCACAATTAATCAACTTGTCAGGAAGCGGCGAAAAAAAATGACTAAACGGTCAAACACGCCGGCTTTGCAAAATTGTCCGCAAAAGCGTGGTGTGTGCGTACGTGTTTACACGACAACACCTAAGAAACCGAACTCTGCCTTGCGCAAAGTTGCCAGGGTGCGCCTGACCAATGGCATTGAAGTCACATCCTATATACCAGGCATCGGCCATAACCTGCAGGAGCATTCAGTGGTCTTGATTCGGGGAGGTCGTGTCAAGGATTTGCCGGGTGTGCGCTATCATGTGGTTCGTGGAACCCTGGATACACTTGGGGTTGGTGACCGCCGTCAAGGTCGTTCAAAGTATGGTGCCAAGCAGCCCAAATAGGCTGGGCGTGATCGGAGTTATTGGAGAGATAAAAGATGCCAAGGAAAAAACTAACAAATAAGCGAA
>CAZURY010000263.1:0-3864 GCA_964623145.1 uncultured Desulfobulbus sp.
GGACATTTTTTCCAACTTCGATTGCAGGACTCAGTATCAACCATGAATCTCCATTATCCAGACCATCTGCCGATAACCGCGGAAAAAGAACGAATCATCTGCGCCATAAGGAAAAATCAGGTTCTGGTCATTGCCGGAGACACCGGATCAGGGAAAACCACCCAGTTGCCGAAAATGTGCCTGGAGGCCGGCCGGGGGCGACGGAAAATGATCGGCTGCACCCAGCCTCGGCGTATAGCCGCCCTCAGCATGGCAGCCAGGGTGGCGGAAGAACTGCGACGTCCGGACCTGGTCGGCTATGCAATTCGTTTTAAGGACAATACCAGGCCGACTACGCGGATTAAATTCATGACCGATGGCCTGCTCCTTGCCGAGAGCAGGAGAGATCGCCTTCTTGGCAGCTACGACACCATTATTCTTGATGAAGCCCATGAGCGAAGCCTCAACATTGATTTTCTCCTGGGCAATCTGAAACAACTGCTTGTCAGGCGTAAAGATCTCAAGCTCATTATCTCTTCGGCAACCATTGACACGGAAAAATTCAGCGCCCATTTTGACCAGGCGCCGATCATCAGCGTTTCAGGCCGCACCTTTCCCATTACCATGAAATATGTTGCGGACGAGGACTCTGACCGGGACCATTATGTAGACCAGGCATGTGCAGCGGTACATGATATCTGCAAGAGACCAGGTGGTGATATTTTGATCTTCATGCCCACGGAACGTGACATTCTGGACACGGTTACGAACCTGCGATCCATGCCGAATCATGATCAGTGCCTCATCCTTCCCCTGTTTGGCAGGCTGCAGGCAACCGATCAGAAAAAAATTTTCAGGCCATCAAATAAGCGAAAAATAATAGTTGCCACGAATGTTGCCGAAACCTCGATCACTGTTCCCGGCATTCGCTTTGTCATAGACACCGGCCTGGCCAGGATCCCTGCCTATAATGTCAGGGCCGGAACAACAAGCATGCGGGTACAGCGAATTGCCAGGGCTTCCTGTGATCAGCGGGCCGGTCGTTGCGGACGAACCGGTTCCGGAACCTGTATCCGACTTTACAGCGAAGAGGACTACCAGGGGCGACAGGAATTTACCCGCCCGGAAATTCAACGTTCAAATCTTGCCGAGGTTATCCTGCAGATGATCGCCCTTGGCCTCGGGAATCCGCGAACATTTCCCTTTCTCGATCCACCGACCGGCAGGGCAATCAGCGAAGGATTCCGGACCTTAAAAGAACTTGGCGCCATTAACAGGAAAGACCAATTGACAGACAGGGGCAGAATCATGGCCCGACTGCCCCTTGACCCATCCATTGCCCGGATAATAATAGAAGGAGCCCGTCAGGGCGCTTTACGGGAAATTATTATTATCTGCAGTGCGCTCTCGATCCAGGATCCCCGCACCAGACCAGCGGACAAGGAACAACAGGCAGCCATGGCCCGGAAAGTTTTTCTGGATACCCGATCCGATTTCTTAAGCCTGCTCAACCTCTGGGAAGAATGGCAGAAATTCTGCGGCTCTACCTTCAGCAGCGCAAAACTGAAAAAATTCTGCACGACCTTTTATCTCTCCTGGCAGCGCATGCGTGAATGGTTTGATATCCATGAGCAGATCTCCCGATTGCTGGCCGAACAGGACAACTTTTCTCTCAACACCGAGCCGGCCTCCTATGCCGCCATCCATAAATCCCTGGCCAGCGGATTTTTGCGAAATATCGGCAGAAAAAAAGAAAAAAACCGCTATACGGTGAGCGGTGGTCGTGAGGTTGTCATCTTTCCCGGATCCACTCTCAACAATAAAAAAAATGCTCCCTGGATCATGGCCGCGGATTTCGTGGAAACCTCCCGGCTTTTCGCTCGCACAGTCGCTGTTATTGATGAACGATGGCTGGAAGAACTCGGTGGAGAACTGTGCAAATACAATTATTCGGATCCCTATTGGGCAAAAAAATCCGGCCAGGTCCAGGCCATTGAACGGGTTTCCCTTTTTGGCCTGCCCATTGTTGCCGGCAGAAGAGTCAACTATGGACGCATCAACGAGAAAACCGCTGCCCAGGCACGGGATATTTTTATTCACCAGGCCTTAATAAATGGAGAACTTGGCGGGCGTTACGCCTTTTTGCGCCATAACCGCAGGCTGCAGGAAAAATTCTCCGCCATGGAGGAACGACTGCGCCGGCGATCCATCCTGGTCGATGATCAGGTTCTTTACGATTTTTATTGCCAGAGAATCGGCAAGGTTTATGACAGGTTCACCCTGAACAGACTCCTGAAAAAACGTAAAAAAGATACATTCCTGATGATGGAGGAAGGCGACATCTGCAGGCAGGCGCCTGACAGCGAAGAACTGTACCGATTTCCGAAGACAATGCCTGCCACGGAATATACCCTGCCGCTGGCGTATACTTTTAAACCGGGATCTGATGAAGACGGTGTCACTGTACGGATAAACGCCACCCGGCTTGGCCACCTTTCCCCGACCATATTTGAGTGGCTTGTTCCAGGCCTTCTTGATGAAAAGATACTCCATCTTCTCAAAAAGCTGCCCAAAAAACTACGGCGCAGACTGGTGCCCCTGCCCGATACCGTTGACCGGATCATGGACCACCTTGATCTATATACCGGCTCCTTATATCCGGCTCTGGAACGGGCTGTTTTCAAAGGCCACCAACTTGTTATCCAGCGCAGTGACTGGCGAACTGATTCCCTGCCGGTTCATCTGCTCATGCGCTATCAGCTGGTGGATGATGCGGGTAAGGTTATCCTTTGCAGCAGAAATTTTCAGCATCTGCTGAACTTTTTGAAGAAAACTCACCTTGACCAGCCCGGGCAGCCCGTTCTCCATAACTCCGATACATTGCCTGAAAAAGATGAAATATCTCCGGATGACCTCCAGGAAATTCCGACAACTATCCGGATAACGGATGCCAACGGCAAAAGCAGGCTCTACTTCCCGAGCCTGGTTGCAGCCGATAATCGGGAGCGCCCGAACCTGCGTTATCTGGAAGATGAACAGCTTGCAAGGGCTCAAACGCGGCACGGCCTGCGCGCTCTCTACTGCCTGCAATTTCCCGGATTTCGCCGACAATTAACCCGAAACTGCAAAGCCTCGCTGGCTGCGCATTCGGCTTCCTGGCTTGCCCTGGGCATGAAAGGTTCATTGGTTGAAAGAAGAGAGCTCCTTGCCGACTTTATCATGGATACTCTCTTTGCTACAGGAAACGGTTCTCTTCCCAACTCGCTGGAATTTACAAAAATTGTACAGAAGATACAAAAACAGGGCATTGGCGAATTGAGCATCAGGATTCTGGAGGGAGTCATGACAGTTCTTGCCGCCAGGCGGCAGACAGTCCGGGCCATTCAAAACTGGGCTGATCAATGCCGAAAGAGCAAAAATCCGAACCCTGCCCTTGAACAGGATTTTTATGAATGCCTCGACCGTATCCTGCCTGCTGATTTCCTCACCTCACGTACCCATATCGATCTTGACCATGGAAAACGTTACCTGAGGGCGCTTGCCATCCGTGTGGAAAGGGCCGGTCAAAATCCGGCCAAGGATGCAGTCAAAAACCAACGGCTGAAGCCGATCATGACCGACCTTGAAGAACTGAATACCTTTCCCTGCCATTCAAGTGAATGCAGAGAGGCCATCGACCACTACCAAACCATGGTTGAAGAATTCAGGGTATCAATTTTTGCTCCGGAACTGGGCACGTCTATGCCGGTTTCGGAAAAACGACTGAAAAACCTCAGGCAGCGGGTGGATGATCTCTGCCGCCGGGTGGAATAAAACCACCTGCCCCTGCACCACCTTTGGGGGACGCTCAATTTAGTATCTTAACAATTATTTTCCTGTTTTTTC
>CAZURY010000264.1:0-3852 GCA_964623145.1 uncultured Desulfobulbus sp.
ACTGCTGACCCCTTGATTACGAATCAAGTGCTCTACCAACTGAGCTATACCGGCAAGGCTGTGAACCTGAGAAGAAATTGATGATAATTTAAGGTTTATTGATGTAGCAATTTTATGGTAGAGTGTCAAGATAATGCACTACAAATATTTTCTCATAGTCCTGGCGCTGGCTGTACTTGTGGCCGGCTGTAAAGATGATGTGCCGCAAGCTGCTAAAGAAACAGCTGCGCCGGACAGCCCGCCTGTAGTTTCACTGCCTGGATGTAAGGGCTGCCACGGTAAGCTGACCTTGGATCAGCATCACAATCTGGCCTGCGATTCCTGTCATCTTGGAGACAATACTGCCACGGACAAACAAAAAGCCCATGCAGGACTTGTTGCTGAGCCTGCAAGTCCGGACAACATGACAAAAAGCTGTGGAAGATGTCATCCAAAACAAATACAGGGATGTATGGGCAGCCTGCATCTCAGCCTGAAAAAAGCCATTAACTTGACCCGCAAACACTTTGGGGCAACTGATACCATTGATTCCCTGATCTCTATTCCACTGCAGGAACAAGACCCCGTCCTCGCCCTGGTTGACGACATGCTCAGACGGCGGTGCCTTCGCTGTCATCTTTATTCAAAAGGAGATGACTATCCCTACATTACGAGAGGGACGGGATGCGCTGCCTGTCACCTGCAATTTTCCGGTGGCAAACTGCAGAGTCATCGTTTTCTGAAATCTCCCGGGGACTGGCAATGTATAAGCTGCCACTATGCCAACCATGTTGGAGCAGATTATTACGGGCAGTTTGAACATGATTATAATTGGGAATATAGAACACCCTATACAACCAGTGAACAGTATATACGTCCTTATGGCGTGGAAGTCCAGGACCTGGTCGCGGATATCCATCAGCAAAAAGGCTTGATCTGTATAGATTGTCACGCCGGACAACAAATGCAGGGTGAGCAAAAACAAAACAGCGACAAGATAACCTGTCTTACCTGTCACGGCAAACCTCGACGAAGCAGTCAACTGCCGAAAATACGAGGACTCAAGCAGGACAAGGGTAAACGGGTTTTTACCGACCATGCAGGCCATACCCACCCAGTGCCTATGTTGCGTCATCCGGCCCACAAAAAATATGGCAGTCAAGTGAGCTGCCAGGTCTGTCACGCCCAGTGGAGTTTTAACGATGCAGGCACCTATTTACTCCGCAGTGAAACCGACGATTTTGATATGATGGAGCGCTTAACAGTGCAATCGAGCTCATGGGTGGAAAACCTGCTTGATCACAATCTCAATACGGATGAAGATGAACTGGATCCGGTTATGCCCGACGGCATCACCGGCAAAATGCGGACAGGCATCTGGTACAAGGGTTTTGGACAGCGGCGCTGGGAAAATATTATTGTCCAACGCGATACCGATGGCATCATCAAGGTGTTTCGCCCTATCCTCAATCTCCATCTCACAGCTGTTGACAGTGAAGAACGCGTCCTCTTTGATAACCTGACCGGTAACGGTGACGGCCTCCTCCCCTATACTCCGCATACCACCGGGCCGGCGGGTCTCTTTTATCGGGCACGCTTTCACCATCTTCTTCAGCAAAAAAAGTAATCATGCCATGAGAACCCGCCTCCCTTTTTTACCCTTTCTCCTGGCCCTGTTATTTCTCATCAGCAGTTGCGGCCCTCCTTATATTGCCCCCGGACAACATGAACGAAAACGTCCGGGTAAGGCAACCCAACGGCCCTATGTCATTCACGGAAAGACCTATTACCCGATCCCGAATGCTGAAGGTTACCGGGAAACCGGCATTGCCTCCTGGTACGGTAAACAGTTTCATGGCCGCAAAACATCAAATGGCGAGACCTATAATATGTACAGCGGGACAGCGGCCCATAAAACATTGCCCATGGGGACCATGCTGCTGGTGAAAAACCTGGGCAACGGTAAGACAACCGTGGTTCGAATTAATGATCGCGGCCCTTTTGTCAAAAGCCGGATTATTGATTTGAGTTATTCAGCGGCAAAATCAATCGGGATGATCGGCAAGGGAACGGCAAAGGTGAGGATCACGGCCCTGGGCGAGGCTGTACAGGCAAAAGTTGCAAAATCAGCGCCGGCCGGGCAACCGGTTCCACTCTCGCCTCAACTTAAGCATGAAGATTTTGATATCGGTCATTTCTATGTTCAAGTCGGATCTTTTGAGCAGAGAGAGGCTGCCCGCAGGCTGGCAAGAAAATTTGCCGCCCGGGGCAAGGATGTAATTATCCAACAGTTTCCGGCCGCCGGTACCTATCTCCTGCGTGTTATGGTCTTTGCCGGGACCTCATTGAAAAAGGCTCGAAAGTACGAACGGTATCTGGAACAAAACGGATTCCCCAATGCCCTTATCATTGCCCGCCCCCGTTAGTCTCGTTTTCAAACGCACGCACCTTGCTGACCAGTTCCTTGACAAGAGAGTGGTCCTTAATGCCTGGTTGCGTCTCAAGGCCGGAATTAACATCGACCGCATAGGGGCATACTGCATCTAGAGCCGTCAGGATATTGTCAGGCTTCAATCCGCCTGCCAGCAACAGCGGCCGATTTAATCGCAGTTTGCCGATCAAGCCCCAATCAAATGTTTCTCCGGTCCCACCCACCATCTGTCGGTGATAGGTATCAAGAAGATAGCCGCGAACATAGGCATCATAAGGTTCGATATCCTCAGCGCTCAGCTCAGGGGTTACTCTAAAGGCCTTTATTACCTGGCAGGGCGCCCCAAAACGAGCCAGTCGTTCACAGTATTTTGGGCTTTCCTGACCATGAAGCTGGGCATAGGCCAGACGACAGTAATCAATTATTTCTTCCACTTCCCGAAGCTTTTTATCAACAAATACCCCAACTGTATTAATAAAGGGCGGCAATTGCTCAATAATCTGCCGAGCCTTATCAGGATTGATATTGCGCTCACTCTTTTGGTGAAAAATGAAACCAATGGCGTCAATACCTGCTGAAACAGCAGCCTGGGCATCAATAAGTCTGGTGACACCGCACATTTTGATTCGTATCCGGGTCATCTGATCATCTCATTGAACATGCAAAAAATCATGGAGTAAAGTAGAGCTCTCACCGCTGCGCATCAGGCTTTCGCCGATAAGCGCAGCCGTTACTTCCCTGTACAGTAGTTTACGAATATCATCCACTGAACTGATCCCCGACTCGCTGACCAGAGGAATATCCTTTGGAATTTCCCGCTGCAGACGAAAGGTGGTTTCCAGGTCAACAGTAAAATCCTTAAGATTTCGATTATTTATTCCAATAAGCCGACTTTCGGCCACAAGGGCTGATTCCACTTCCAGCTCATTATGCACCTCCACCAAAACATCCATACCAAGTTCCCGGGCCTGTTGCTGAAAATCCCGCAGTTGAGAAGTTTCAAGAATAGCGGCGATCAATAGAATCGCATCAGCGCCAAAGACGTGCGCTTCTTCGATCTGCAGTGGATCTATAATAAAATCCTTTCGCAAAACAGGCAGGGAAACGGTTTTACGAACAAGGAGGAGATAATCAAGGCGCCCCTGAAAAAAATCAACATCGGTTAAAACCGACATGGCATGTGCTCCACCTTTTTCATACCGGGTCGCAATCAAAGCCGGGTCAAAATCCGGCTGAATAACCCCTTTTGAAGGCGAGGCTTTTTTTGCCTCCGCAATTATGGCAACCCAGGGTGCGGTGGTCAATGCGCGTGTAAAGCCACGGGGAGGGTCAACAGGTTCTTCGGGCGGCCTGACACCGGTCTTCTTTAAGGCGGCGACCTCTTCTCTTTTTCGTTCGACAATGGTATCAAGAATCATGTTTTTTCCGTAACAGAAGGCAGA
>CAZURY010000265.1:0-3812 GCA_964623145.1 uncultured Desulfobulbus sp.
AATGAGGAACCATTAAAAAAGACTCGCATTGATATATTGATGAGCAAGAATTGAGGCCGCATATCCAAGAGCAACAACAGGCATCCATTTCAAGTGTGCACCAAAGGTATATGTACCTCTGGCCGTCCCCATCAAAGCAACACCTGCAGCCGAACCTATAGAGAGAAGACTGCCGCCCACACCAGCGGTCAATGTAACCAGCAGCCATTGTCCCAGAGGCATTGAGGGGTCCATGGTCAAAACGGCAAACATCACCGGAATATTATCAACAATAGCTGATAGAATTCCTACAAGAATATTAGCATTGGTAGCCCCCAGGCCTTCGTACATTTGGTGGGACACCTGTGCCAGATAGCCGAACTGTGACAATCCGCCCACACAGAGGATAACACCGTAAAAGAAAAGCAGGGTATCCCACTCCGCCCTGGCAACCTTTCTGAAAAGATCAAAGGGATCATCTCCGGGGACATAGGCAATCCCAAGGGGTTTATCATATTCCAGCGCCCGCTTCTCCCGAACCTTGATGTAATAGGAAAAAAAACCGAGATAGGATAAACCCAGCATCATACCTGCCGCCGGAGGCAGTTCCAGAAAATTGTGAAAAGAAACAGCCGTGACAATGGTCAGCACAAAAAGCAGCATGATACGCCTGGCCCCGAATTTCATTTTTACTTTTTCAGCCATCGCTTCCGGTACTTCTCTGGAAATAAACATGCTCATTATGGCCGCAGGAACCAGCCAGTTTACAAGTGAAGGAAGAAACAAATAAAAAAAATCACCAAAGGCAGCCTGGCCTTTCTGCCAGACCATAAGGGTTGTAATATCACCAAATGGTGAAAAAGCTCCTCCGGCATTGGCGCCGACCACGATATTTATACAGGCCAGAGCAACAAATTTTTTATTGTCTCCGGCAACCGCCATAACGACGGCCCCCATGAGAAGGGCCGTTGTCAAATTGTCGGCCACCGGAGAAATGATAAAGGCCAGAAAACCTGTAATCCAGAAAACAACACGCAGGGAAAACCCTTTAGAAACGAGCCAGGACCTGAGCGCCTGAAAAACATTTCGCTCATCCATGGAGTTGATATAGGTCATGGCAACCAGCAGGAAAAGAAACAACTCGGCATATTCGCTGATATTATGCATAATCGCCGTATGTGCCTCATCCGCCGGAATGCCTACCTGTCGATAGGTAACGGCAATAAGTACCCATATTAGTCCAGCGGCCATCAGAACCGGTTTTGATTTTCTAAGATGGGTGACCTCTTCCAGCATTACCAGTATGTAAGCCAATGCAAAAAGGGCAAGTGAGGCATAACCAAAGGAGGTTGTTGTCAGGTTCTGTACAATGTGATGGCCGGCAGCGGCCGCTTCTCCCGGCTCTGCCCCAAAAACAGGCATGGCTGCAGATATAAGCAGCGAGACCATAAAAAATATCTTCATAATCGTAATCCTTGCAGTAAATATATCAGCTGCGTATGTACACCTGGCCCGCAGAATTCATCTGAGGGTTAAACGCACACCAATATAGACGGTTAAGTTGAAAAGAGCGGTTGTGCTCAAATGGCGAAAAGCCGTATCTCTGCCACAGTAAAAAGACACGGTCCATTTATGTTGCCTAATAGAACATGTAAAGCATACCGATGAGGACACAGAGGAACAATATGGTCATGCCGAAACCGGCTTTTGCATAATCCACAGTCCGATAGCCACCCGGTCGCATGATAAGGGCATTCACCTGGTGGGTAGGCAGAACAAAGGTGTTGGAGGCCGCAAGGGCAACTACCATTGCCGTAATCCTTGGATCAGCCCCACTCTGGACTGCCATGGACATACAGAGCGGTACCAGAAGCACTGTAGCTCCAACGTTTGAAACAACCAGAGTAAAAAAGGAAGTCAACAATCCGACCACCAGAAGAAAAACAATATTCGGCACAGAACCTATGGCGTTCATTATTGTGGTGGCGATCCATTCCGCTGCTCCGGTTTTCTGGAAGGCAAGACCAAGGGGAATCAGGCCGCCAAGTAGAAAAACCGTCATCCAGTCAACTGATCGATAGGCCTCTTCCACTGACAACACCTTGGTCAGAATCATGCCCAGGGCGCCGGTCAAAAGGCAGACCGACAGGGAAAGCTTCATCGGAAAGCCAAACATTTTAGTAATGGGTTCAAAACCAAGGACCAGAGCAAGGGCAACAAAAAGCCAGATAACTGCTGTGCGGGCCTTGTCTTCCCGCATGATTTCACCTTTTATCTCAGTGGTAAATGTAAACAGATCTTTTTTCTTCAAGGCATGAAAAAACTGCCAGCGGCCGAACATGAGCAGGGCATCACCTGCTTTTAATTTTTCCTGCGTAATTTCCCTGAACTGGCACATTCCGTCACGACAGAGGACAACCGGCACAATATGATATGTTTTACGAAAATGAACCTCTGCAAGTGTTTTACCAACCAGTTCGGAGCGGGGGGTGATGATTCCCTCTATAATTCCTGCGTTATTGGGTGAAAAATCTTCTGCAAAGATTTCCAGATTATCCTTTAACCTGCAGTCCAGTTCATCGGCAAGCCGCTGCACATGCCTTTTATCACCGACCACGACAATTGTTTCACCCGATTGAATAAGTTCATCATGGGTGGGAGCAAAATTCTTATACCTGGTCTTGGGTATGTACACCCCTACCACCGTAACGTGGTAATTATCGCGGATATGAAGTTCACTGAGCAGGTAGGAACCAAAATCATCCGGAAGCTCCAGTTCATAAACACCGGCAACTTCATGATATGTATCAACCAGTGAGGAAGGCAGCAAGCTATTGACAGCGTCTTTTCCACTGCTCTTTGGTAGAATGAAACGCCCCAGCAAGATAAAATAAAGAATTGCGGATGTTACCAATGCGATACCTATTGGTGTCTGGGTAAAAAGCCCCAATGGCTCAACCTGTACGCCCAGCACACCAAGACTGTTGGACTGGTCGATCAGATCGTTGAGCAGAATGGTTGGACTGGCGCCGACCAGGGTGATTGTTCCTCCGATAATTGCACAGAACCCCATGGGCATCAGGATACGGGAAACCGGAATTCCCGTCTGTTTGCCGATACGGATGGCTGCCGGCATAAAAAGAGCGGCGGCGCCGATATTTTGCATGAAACTTGAAATAAAGGCAACTGTTGCTGAAATCAAGGTCATTATCCGGCTCTCTGATTTACCGGCAATTTTTAAAATATTACGTGCCAGAACATTCATGCACCCGGTCTTATCAAGACCGGCGCCGATAATAATGACTGCAATAATAGAAACAACTGCATTACTGGACAAACCGCTTATGGCCTCCTTTGGGGTTACCACCCCAAGAATCGGAAGAATAACCATCATTATCCAGCCAACCACATCCACTCGAACCCATTCAAATATAAAAAGAAGAATGGCCATTGCCAACACAGCCATGACGATACCCATCTTGAAAGTAAAGGCTATCTTTCCGCTCCCCTTTTGTGCCTTCCCATCCTCCTTAACAGATACCTTATCGATTGCCGGCACATCCGGTTCCTGAGCCTTTTCCCCGGTAGCTACCGTCTGAGTTGGCGCTTGTTTAGCTCTCTCCACCCCTGCGCCTGCGGTGGCGTTCCCGGCAAGGACTGATGAAGCAGGCGCACATCCAAGCACAAGCAACATCAGTCCAAAAATTATGAGAAATTTTTCTATCCTCAAATTTTCTATCCTCAAATACATAAAATTTCCTCCTTCGTAAGAAAAAATTAAAAGAATACCTTATTTATATTTTCGAATTAGTTTTTTATTCCCTTCGTATAAC
>CAZURY010000266.1:0-3812 GCA_964623145.1 uncultured Desulfobulbus sp.
TTGCAAAAAGCCTCGGTTCAATGGGTATCAACATTATTACAGGCGGCGGCCCGGGAATATCACGCAAGGCCAACAGCTCTTTCGTACATCCCTTCACAACAACCACATTGTGAAGGCTGTGCACTTATTATACGAATTCAGGCTGGAATATTTTCTATAGCCGGATGCATTGCGCATTGGTGCAGTTATCAGGCCCTGCTTTTCATAATAGCGAACAGTCTCCACTGTCAGGCCCACCTGTCCGGCGATCTCGCCTATTTTCATAACTCACTCCCTCTTGCAGGAGAAACATTCATCCACACCTATACTATACACCCTGAAGTATACTTCAGGGTCAAGCTGAAAAATTGCACCGGCAACCGCAACCCGTATACTCAATCAGGTTCATCCAGTCACCCGACTCCGGGCCACACCCCATCAGCCTTTTTCCAGGAGAAAAATACCATAGGTGGCGCGCCAATCGGGGAACAGGGAGACAACACTCCCAAAACGCTCATTCTTTCTACTGGCAAGTGCAACTTCCCGAACCACGGTCGCCTGAATCCTGTGTATAAATTTTTTAAAATCCTTTATTGTGATGACGCGAATATTGGGGGTGTTATACCATTCATAGGGCAGATGCTCACTCTTTGGCGCCACCCCGGTACACAACAGTTGCGTCCGAATCCGCCAGTGACTGAAATTTGGAAAACTGACAATGACCCGGGAGACGATTTTCAGCAGGCGTAAAATCAAGGTATCCGGTTCATACACCTGCTGCAGGGTCTGGCTGAGGATGCAGTAATCAAAATAATTGCCCGGATATTGAAGAACATCTTCATTGAAATTTTCATTGAGAACGGAAAGTCCCCGGCTGATGCAGAAGGCTGCCTTTTCCTCATCAACTTCAATACCAACCCCCCGCACCTCCTTTTCCTGCTGGAGAAAATAGAGTAAATCACCACGGCCGCAGCCCAGGTCAAGAACCCGGCTCCCGGGATCGATCCAGGAGGAGATTATCTGCAGATCAAAGCGCATGTCACGTGTTCCCATGCTCAGGCCACTCCATGTAAAAAACCAGTGATAAGCCTGCTCAATCGCTCATTCGGCAGGAGAAAAGCATCATGACCACAATCGGCATGAATTTCGCAGAAACTGACATCAAGACCATTGCGTTTTAAGGCCTGGACAAGCTCTTTTGACTGATAGGTTGGGTACAGCCAGTCCGAGGTAAAGGAGATAACAAGAAATTTTACAGCCTTGCCGGCAAGCCGGTTTATCGCCGGATCACCCTCCTTGTTGAGATCAAAATAATCGGCCGCTTTGGTAATATAGAGCAGGGAATTGGCATCAAAGCGACGAACGAACTTGACCCCCTGGTAATTAAGGTAGCTCTCCACCTGGAAGTCGGATTCAAATCCAAAGGAAAAATCATCACGCTGCTGCAGCCGGCGACCAAATTTTCGGTGCATGGCCTCATCGGAAAGATAGGTAATGTGGCCGATCATTCGGGCCACGGCCAGGCCGAGTTCCGGCTGTTTGTCCCGACTGTATTCTCCCTGCCGCCATCGGGGATCAATCATGATGGCCTGACGGGCCACCTCGTTAAAGGCAATACAAAGTGCGGAATGCCGCATGGTTGTAGCAAGAGGGATAGCTGCCCGAACCATCTCCGGATAACAGACACACCACTGCAGGGCCTGCATGCCGCCGACGGAGCCGCCGATCACTGCATACAATTGATCTATCCCGAGATGATCAATAAGTTTTTTCTGCGCCTTGACCATATCCTCAATAGTGACCATGGGAAAGTCAAGGCCGTAAGGCTCTCCTGTTTCCGGGTTCGTTGAGCCGGGACCGGTAGAGCCGCTGCAGGATCCCAGGATGTTTGAGCAGAGAACAAAAAACTTTTCGGTATCAATACCTTTACCTGGTCCAACCATGGTTTCCCACCAGCCGGGACCATTGGCCTGCAGATCCTGATCGTCATGGGAGGCGACATGGGAATCCCCGGAAAAGGCATGCAGAATAAGAATTACATTTGATCGCCGGCTGTTAAGCCTGCCCCAGGTTTCATAGGCCAGGGTAACAGGGGAAAGAGTTCGGCCACTATCCAGCAAGAGCGGCTTAGCATTCTCGGCAAAATGAAAATATTTCCTGTAATCGGGCATGTGTCATCTCACCGATTCATCATTGCAGGGCCTGCTCCAGATCAGCCAGAATATCATCCTTGTGTTCAATACCTACAGAGAGCCGGATCATGGATTCAGAGAGTCCACTTTCCTGCAACTGCTCCTGTGAAAGCTGGGAATGGGTGGTGGAGGCAGGATGAATGGCCAGGGATTTAGCATCTCCCACATTTGCCAGATGGGAAAACAGTTCAAGGGATTCGACAAACTTCTGGCCGGCCTGCCGGCCACCCTTAACTCCAAAGGAAACCATACCGCCGAAGCCGTTTTTCAGGTATTTCTTTGCCACGGAACCCTCAGGTGTAAGGCCGGGATAGGCAACCCAATCCACCCGATCATGCGCCTGCAGAAATTCGGCAACGGCCATGGCATTGGCGCAGTGCCGCTCCATACGAAGGGCCAGGGTTTCCAGGCCCTGCAGAAAAAACCAGCAGTTATCCGGCGTTGTGCATGCCCCCAGATTACGCAGCGGGACCAGCCGCATACGCAGGGCAAAGGCGACTGGATTCAACGCGCCCAGATCGTGGGCATAGCGCAGGCCGTGATAACCGGGATCCGGTTCATTATAGAGGGTAAATTTTGAATCCGTCCAATCAAATCTGCCGCTGTCGACAACAATACCACCCAGGGCCACACCATGTCCACCCATCCATTTAGTCAGTGAATGAATGACGATATCCGCGCCATGCTCCAGCGGCCGAAACAGACAGGGCGGGGTAAAGGTGGAATCCACGACCAGAGGAAGATGATGTTTTACGGCAATAGCGGCAACCGCCTCAATATCGGTCATCTCAAGACCGGGGTTCCCTATGGTTTCGCAATAAAGAACGCGGGTTTTGTCAGTAATAGCCTGTTCGAAATGTGCCGGATCGCCTGGATCAACCATATGTACCTTTATGCCGAATTTTGGCAGGATGGTATCAAACTGGGTATAGGTTCCACCGTACAGATTATTGGCCGCCACCACCTCATCACCATGATCGCAGATATTAATGATGGTATAAAAAATAGCCGATGTGCCGGAGGCCAGAGCCAGAGCGGCGGCTCCGCCTTCGAGGGCGGCAACCCTTTGCTCCAGAACATCCTGGGTCGGATTCATCAATCGGGAATAGATATTGCCCAGCTCCTTGAGGCTGAACAGATTGGCGGCATGTTCGGCGTTTTTAAACAGATACGAAGAAGTCCGGTACACTGGTACACCACGGGACAGCGTCTCTGAATCAACCGTGTGTCCCGCATGCAGAGCCAGGGTTTCAAAATGTGGTGAAGCCATAACTGATTTTCTCCTTCAGGCAAAAAGTCACTTCCAAACCGATCCGCAATATTTTTTTCTACAGGTCACACTGCATAGAATATCACACGGCCACATTGTAGCAACTTTTTTCAGCTCGCACAGTCCTATAAACAGGAAACGTATTTTTCCGTCATTTTGCTATTGCAATACGCAAAAATTTACCCTGGATTTCCACATCCCTCCAAAAACCGATTACCGGCCGCCACGATACCTGTTTATTTCTCTGATTAATTGACAGGGAGCAATAAGTGTTTTATTATATGAACAAATGCTCAAATAATAAAATAAAGGTACCGGTATGCTTCCGCAACAGGAACAGTGCGCGTGTCGCTGTATTCATCAGGATCGAA
>CAZURY010000267.1:0-1564 GCA_964623145.1 uncultured Desulfobulbus sp.
CAAGCGATGTCTGGTTATCCTTGATTACCCGGTTGACGAGAATGGATCGTTCACTGTGCAAAGGTTTATAGCGCAGCTTGACGGTCATGATTTCGTTCTGGTATTCTGCTTGTATGGTACCGTTTATCTGCCGGTATTTAAGCGGGTCGACCGATGGCATATCCGTGCTTCCGACCGGAATGAGTTCATACAGGGCGGTGACCCTGTGGCCGACGCCGATCTCTCCGGCGTCTTTTTTGTCATTGTTGAAATCCTCATCGGCCAGCGCCCTGTTTTCATAGCCGATTAGTCGGTAGGCGGCAATCCTGGCCGGATTAAACTCAACCTGAATTTTTACGTCTTTTGCCAGGGTAAACATGGTGCCGGTCATTTCTTTCACCATGACCTTTTTTGCCTCCAGCAGGTTGTCAATGTAGGCATAATTTCCGTTGCCCTTATCCGCCAGTATTTCCATGGTATCATCATGATAGTTTCCCATGCCGAAGCCGAGAACGGTCAGGTATATTCCGGATTTTCGTTTGTCTTCAATGAGTTTCTGCAACTCGCCGCGACTGGTGACTCCCACGTTAAAATCTCCATCCGAGGCCAGGATGATCCGGTTATTGCCTTTAGGCATATATACCTGCCCGGCCAGTTTATAGGCGGTGATGATCCCGCTTGAAGCGTGGGTGGAACCGCCGGCGCCCAGACCGTCGATGGCAGCCATGATTTTTTTCTGCTCGGAACCGGGAGTCGGTTCAAGGACGATAGAATCCATGCCCGCGTAAACGACAATGGATACCCGGTCGTCTTTACCGAGCTGGGCAGCGAGCATTTTCAAGGATTGTTTTAAAAGCGGCAGCTTATTGGCAGCGGCCATGGAGCCGGAGACATCAATCAGAAACACCAGATTGGACGGCGGCAGATTTCTGCCTGCAATATCCTTTGCCTTCAGGCCGATACGCACCAGCTTGTGCGCTTTGTTCCAGGGGCAGGGGCCAAGCTCGCCGGTGATTGAAAAAGGATATTTTCCTGCAGGCTCCGGGTAGGAATAGGAGAAGTAGTTGATCATTTCCTCAATACGAACTGCTCCGATCGGCGGCAGGGTACTTTGATTGATAAAACGTCTGATATTACTGTAAGAGGCAGTGTCCACGTCTATGGAAAAGGTTGAAAGAGAGTCATTGGCTGTTGCAATAAATCCGTTTTCCGTCAAGGCATTGTAGGATTCTCTGTTCCAGGGCGCAGAATTCCGTAGTACCGAATCGGCAGCAATCATTGGTCGCGCAGGCATGGACGTATACGAATTTGGTGCGGTTTTCTGTTTTAAGCCGGGGAATTTTCGCTGTATGACAATGTTGGTTTCTGCCGGCTTCTTGTCGATTGTTGACATGCTCTCCTTATTAACAGGAGATGCGGCAGGCAGAGGTCTGACTTCACTGTCCATCTTTGATTGCTCCTGAGAGTTTGAGCAACCGAAAAGTCCAGCAAAAAGAATAAAGATGAGAATAAAAATGGAAAAATGTGTGCGGCGTGTCATGTCGTTCCTCCAAGGGGTTGTATTATTTCCTGCTTAAGCTGACGG
>CAZURY010000267.1:1664-3787 GCA_964623145.1 uncultured Desulfobulbus sp.
GGAACATACAGTGCCTTATGGCGGCAGATTGATACATCCTCGGAAATGGAAACATGAATGGAGTATAAACAGGCACTGATAGACCATTGGCCCCTGATCAATTCGATTGCCGGGCGTAGATTCGCAGATGATACCCTTGCCGAAGAGGCAGCACTTTATGTGCTTAATCGTCTTGAAGAGGATGATTATCGTCGCCTGCGTGCGTTCAGCGGCCGGGCAAAGTTTTCCACCTATATTTCTTCAATCTGTATAAGGCTGCTTGAAGATTTTTCCCGGGAAAAATATGGTCGCCTCCGACCTCCAGCCTGGATAACAGATCTGGGCGGTATCTGGCTTTTTCTCTTTCAACTACTTTGCATGCAGCGTCTTGGGATAGTTGATGCCGTGGAAACAGTGATGAGCAAAGCATCCGGCAATCGTTCGTTTAAAGAAGTGGAAGATGCGGCCTGGAAAATCCTGGAACGTATCATCCATTGCGGCAGCCATCAGGGAAGGGAAGTTTCCATGGATGATGGTCATGGCGATGGTTTGAGTATTGACGAATCGATCCGGACAAAAGACTCTACTCCGGAACAACAGTTGCTGGAGCAGGAGCGGAGGAATTTTTTTGAAATGCTTTTCAATACGGACATGGAGCGGCAATCTGCCGGCGCTTCAGGCAGGGCTGTTTGGCTAAGAAATATTTCCCTGCATCTTAGTGGAGAAGAACGGCTGTTGCTGAAACTTCGCTTTCAGGATGATCTTTCCGTCACCAGGGCAGGGGAGATGCTTGGGCTTACCACCAATCAGGTGCATGGCAAACTGCGTCGTCTGCTTACCCGTTTGCGTAATGATTTTGATCGGGCAGGGATCAGCGATAAGCTGCGGCAACTACTGCGGGTGGGATAGAATATTCATTCTTATTCGACACCCTTGCCGGCGACGATAAAAACGACATTGTCCGTCAGGATATATGGACAGATCTTGATGGCGTCGTAAAAACTTCGATGTACTGCGTCGGGTGTTCTGTGGCAATTTTCAACATACTACATGTCTAATTAAGAGCCGCCACAGAACGCTACTCCTCGGAGTCTGCGCTTACCTGTATATCTGTGTTTTTACTTAGCCATTTTTTGGGTTGATTTGAACTTTTTACGAGTTCAGCAGGTACTGATTATGGCAAAAAAATATTCTTTACATCAGCAAAGAGAAACAGATCGGCGGGTGGCCCTGCTTGGTCTGGCCGTTGCCGAAAAGAATAAGGATACGACCCCTTGCCTGTCGGATGAGGAACTGGCGTCCCTGGTTAACGGTATGATCTCGACAACGGAGCGGCAAGAATACTTGAACCATTTGGCGTGTTGCCAGGCCTGTTATCAGCATTGGCTGGAACTATCGACAATAGTTTTGTTAAAGGAAAAGGAAAGGGGAAAAACAACTCTCTTTTTACGGCCTCAATTTTTTGCCTGGACAGGTTCTTTTTTAGCTGCTGCCGCCTCAGTGGTGTTGTTTCTTAATATCAGCAGAGAAACGACGCCGCCGGTAGTTCAACAATCAATCCAGGCAAACGTAGAACGGAAGAGCATGTCGACCGTTGATCAAAATCATTTTGATCAACTGAAAGAAAGCAGTCGTGATCGGTCAATGTCACGTGAGGCAACCCGTGCTGTTGAACCGTCGAAGAATGCAGAGAATTATAAAAACACGGCCCCAGCCGTTCTGACTGCACCTGTTGCCGTAATGAAAATGGAAAAGCAGGATATGGATCGCCATGCATCGAGATCATTAACAGCTGAGCCTGAAAAAACGGGAAAAGTAAGCAGGCAGGCGGGCCGTATCTTTAATAAAACAGAATCAAATATGCATCAGCCTGAAATATTGATTCAGGTGTGGTTGGATGCTCTCCGGCATGGGTGTCAAAATCTGCAAACAAATCCATTATTCTGGGAGAAACGGTACAGGGAAGGAAAAGAATATATGCGTTTAAGAAATAATGAGGAAAATCAACTCGTCGTAAAACTGTTACTCTTGGTTGAGAAATTGCAACGTGAGCCGGGAGAAAGGACTCCCCTTTGTAAACAACTGTTGAGAACAATAAATGATGGTGTGGAGAAATAACAACCGGATATTTTGAGGACGTGTAA
>CAZURY010000268.1:0-3786 GCA_964623145.1 uncultured Desulfobulbus sp.
AAAAAGTATAGATGCCTGAATTCAGAACCGAATCCTGAAAGGATGATAAAAAGTGTTACTTCTTTATATTATAGCAGGCTATGCAGGTGCTGCACAGGCATAAAATGGTACTATTTCACCTGGCCGGGAGTGAGTATACGTTCGCGAACTATCGGTTGCTGCAGTTGCTTGTCGATTGTCGGGCGGGGAAGAGGAATAAGTTTGGGGTACGCACTGGGACTCAGCCATTGCAGAGGATCAAGTATTTTGGAATTCTTTCTGATTTCAAAATACAATCCCCTGGAAAACAGGGTAGCAATATCTCCCGTGGTACCTATCTGCTGCCCGCCTAACACCCTGTCTCCATCTTGAACGAGAACTTCGTCGAGATGGGCGGTGATGGTATAATAACCAAGACCGTGATCAATAATCACCATATTGCCGTAGCCGAGTTTATAGCCGGCGAAAATAACCTTACCTGTAAAAATACTCACCACCGGGGAGTTCTCTTGAGTATGTATGATAATACCTTTGCAGGGGTTGTTATCGACCAGTTCGCCAAAATGGACGATGAGATTGCCTTCAACCGGACCCTGCATCCGACCCTTGTTGAGGAGAAACCCACGCAGCTTGTTTTTTTTTGCCTGTTGCAGGGTGGCAAGAGCTTTTGTCAGATCCTGTTCGGCTCGCTGCATTTCACGGACAGCCTGTTCATACAGACCTTTTTTGCTCTTTATCCTTGCCAGCAGCCGTGTTTTTTCCATCCGGATATCATTGAGAGCCTGTTTCTCTTTTTCTGCCTGCTGAACAAAGCCGACAAGGATGTTCTTTTCAAGTTCCAACGCCTTTTTTGCCTGCGTTAACTCGGTTATAGAGTTACGATACCGGCTGATAATCGATTGATCATACTGCAGCATTTGTTTAAATGCGTCGTTAAACAGCATGAGCTCAGGTAGATTTTTCCGGCTGAAGACGACATTTAGAAAACCGGTTTTTCCCATTAGATAAAAAGAGCGCAGTCTTTTTTCAAGGTGCCGGCGAACCTTGTCGCTCACCTTTTTTATCCGTGAAAGTTCCTCAAGTTTTACATTGAGTAAATCCTGTTGTTTGGCCAGCTGTTGCTTGAGGTCGGCAAGCTTTTTCCTGCTGCCGGCAAGTTTTTCATCAATCCGTTGGAGCTCGTCAAGCAGGCTTACCTCTTTTTCACTGTTTTTACGTATTTTCTCAAGGTGGCTTTTGATTTCTTTGTCCAGTTTCCCTATGTGTATCTTGTTGATTTTAATTGCATTGTCTGGAGAGCTCTCACCGGCTTGCATGACGGCAGGCATGCAGACATTGCCGAGCAGGGCGACAAGACAACAGGTGATAATCCGGAGGAGCGGCAACCGTGTTTTCATTACACCCGGAGGATTTTTCTGGTTGAAGAAAAACTGCCACCGGCACAGAACAGGGTGGAGAGGCCAAGAATAATGATGATGACAGGCAGGGGAAAGAAGGTGAAGGGAAAGAAGGCAAACAAAGAGGAACCGCTGAATTGCAATTTAATCCAGTTGAAAAGGATATACAGGGCTGCAAGACCCAGTCCGGCGCCGGCAAGTCCCTGCAGGGCGCCTTCAAGGAAATAGGGCATGCGGATATAGGTGCTTGTTGCACCGCATAACCTGAGCAGTTCAAGTTCCCGTTCTCTGGACAACAGGGTAAGGCGGATGGTACGGGCGACCATGAAGGTGCTGGTCAGGATAAGCAGGGAGCCGGAGAGTATAACCACGATGCGCATGAGGCGGACAAAGGAATAAAACCGTTCAATCCATTGACGCCCATATTGTACCTTAAGGACACCGGGCATTGTCAACAGGTAGTCGGAAAAGCGCTTGATTCGGGTAAGGCTGTTTAATGATCGGATCGGATAGACTTCCAGGGATGGCGGCAGAAAATCTTCAGGCATGTCGGAGAGCACATCACGATCACTATCCAATTCGTTCTTGAACCGGTTATACGCGTCCCTGCGACTGACAAATACTATTTTTTTAACATCATCAAATTTTAAAATTTTTCGTCTGTATTCTTCCTGCAGGGCGGGCGAGGGCTCTTCGTCAAGATAGGCAACCAGACGCAGGTCATCACCAAGCTGTTTACCGGCGTTGATCATGTTGGTATAGGCAAGAAAGAAAAAAGAGAAAATAAGGACGGACAAACTGATGGTCAGAAGGTTGAGAAGCTGTGAACCCCAGGTCAACAGGAGATTTCGAGCAGTCTGGGATACAATTGTCAGAAAAAAATTCATTCTTGGCAATCCTCTTTGGTCTGCGGGGGGTCTCTCTTGATACCGGCTCCGATGATATTGCCGTTTGCCAGTACAACAACTCTGTGTTTACCAAGGCCGTAGATTCTGGAATCGTGGGTCGCTATCAGGATGGTGGCGCCCTGGTCACGGTGCTCATTGAACAGGTCCATCACCCGATCGGAATTTTCCGTGTCCAGATTACCCGTTGGTTCATCGGCCAGGATCAGATCCGGATTATTACAAAGCGCCCTGGCAACAGCGACTCTTTGCTGTTCACCCCTTGACAGATCCCCGGCCCTGCTGTTCATTTTATCTTCAAGGCCAAGCCGTTCCAGTAGTGTTCGGGTTCGCCTGCGGATAAAAGATTTTTGTCGTCCAGTGATTTCCATTGGCAGGGCAATGTTGCGGGCAACGGATTGTCCGGGAAGGAGTTTGAAGTCCTGGTAGACGATGCCGATACGCCGCCGTAACTGCTGTATCTTTTTCTCCGGCAGTTTTCCTATGTCCATGCCGTCGATTTCAACCAGGCCGCGATCCGGTCGTTCGATCCTGCAGAGAAGCCTGAGCAGAGATGTCTTGCCTGCCCCGCTCAGGCCTGTGAGAAAGAGTAACTCACCCTTGGCAACAGTCAGGGAAACATCTTTTAAGGCTATAACGTCGGGAGGATAGAATTTACGTAGCTTAATCAGTTCAACCATGACCTCGCTTATATTCTGCTGCTCCGTCATGTCTGCTGTTCAGAGAAAATTTTATCAAAAATTGAAAAGGCCTGCTGGACGACAGGAATGGTGTCGGCAAGATTAAGGTATGAAGCGCCCAGCAGTTCCTGCTGCACCAGATCCTCACTGGCCGGGATGATCCCGGCAAGCGGCATGTCGGCCGCTTCGTTGACAGCCTGGTCGATTTTCTCCTGCAACGCCGGAGACACGGGATCCGGAGCCCGGTTGACTATGAGATGTCTTGCCTTGACCTCAAGCTGCAGGGGTCCGGTTATATCAGCTATTCTTCGAGCGGTGAGGATTCCCCGCGCCGATGGGTCGGAGATAATGAGCAGATGGTCAATGGTGTGCAGGTTCATGCGGCTCAAATGTTCCATGCCGGCTTCATTGTCGACGATAATCCAGGCATAATTTTCGGCCAGCTTATCCATGGTCATGGCCAGATATTGATTGGCTGCACAGTAACAGCCGGGGCCATCGGGCTGTCCCATGACCAGGAGGTCAAAGCCTGATTCTTCGATCAACGCCTGGTGGATTTTCATCTCCATGAACTGATCCCTGCTCATACCAGCTGGAATATCCCCTTTAATCTCTTTGCGGATCTGACCAAGGGTTGTACATACTTCAAGATCAAGCAGTTCGTTGAGATTGGCATTGGCATCAGCATCCACAACGAGCACCGGCGTCATTTTTTTTAAGAGAAAATATTTAAGAAGCAGGGTGGAGGTTGTTGTCTTGCCGGTGCCGCCTTTTCCAGCCATGGCGATAACTTTTGTCATAATATGTACCCGGTGTTGAGCAATA
>CAZURY010000269.1:0-3784 GCA_964623145.1 uncultured Desulfobulbus sp.
TAAACTCAATTTCAACCCATGACAGTTAAAGCAGGCATTCTCTCCGATACCCATATAACGACCCCGGATAAACGATTCCGCCGTCTGGTTGAATGTTGTTTTTCCGACTGCTCGATAATAATCCACGCCGGAGACCTTACCGACATCCACGTTCTGGATGTCTTTGCCGGAAAAACCGTTTACGCTGTGCACGGCAATATGTGCAGAGGGAAGGCCCAACAGGCTCTGCCCCAGGCAACAAGCTTTACCCTGGGAAAATTCTCCATCGGCCTGACCCATGGCGCTGAACTGGGTTATGATATCGAATCCGGCCTCTGGGATCTCTTCCCGGAGGCACACTGTGTTATTTACGGCCATACCCACCGGCCTGTCTGTCACCGGCCAGGCGGGCGTCTGGTCATAAATCCCGGCAGTTTTCAATCAACCGGTCGCTGGGGCGCATCCGGTACCTATGCCATCCTGGAAGCAGGAGACGACTTAACCGGCGCCATTATGGAGGTTCCGTATCAACCATGAAAACCCTCTGGACTCCGTGGCGAATGGAACATGTGCTGGGAACAACCGCATATCCCGAGGGCTGCCTGTTTGAACCTGCCGGTGAGACCTCTCAGAATCCGACAAGTCTGCTTCTCTATCGTGATAGCCTGCTCGTGGTTCTGCTCAACCGATTCCCCTATGCCAATGGTCACCTCCTTGTGGCGCCAAGACGACACATTGCCGATATCAGTGATCTTGACACGGATGAGCGCTGCTCCCTCATGGCCATGCTTGCCGACTGCTCAACAATTCTGCGCGAGCATCTCAAACCCGACGGTTTCAATATCGGCCTCAATCTGGGCCAGGTTGCCGGAGCGGGTATTGCCGAGCATCTTCATTTTCATATTGTGCCCCGCTGGCAGGATGATCACAACTTTATGACCGTCTGCGCGGAAATCCGCACCATTCCCCAGCATATTCAGCATACCTTTAAGCTGCTTGCCCCGGATTTCCGGAAACTCCTTCCCGCAGGGCAAGGCCATGAGTAAGCCGATAAAAATGACGCCCATGCTCCGGCAGTACATGGAGATAAAAGAACAGTACAAGGATGCAATCCTTTTTTACCGCATGGGTGATTTTTATGAGATGTTTCTTGAGGATGCCGTCACCGCCTCCAAAGTACTCGGCATTACCCTCACTACCCGTTCCGCCAAAGATGCCGCTAATAAAATTCCCATGTGCGGGGTACCGTATCATGCCGTTTCCGGGTATCTGGGTAAAATGATCAAGGCCGGTTATCGGGTCGCCATCTGTGAACAGGTGGAAGACCCCAGGGAGGCCAAGGGAATCGTACGTCGCGAGGTGGTGCGGGTCGTCACCCCCGGCATAACAACCGATGAACAAATCCTGGATGAAAAAAGCAATACCTTTGTTGCAGCGCTCTGCGTTGACAGGCATAATAAAAAACAGACCACCATCGGTCTTGCCTTTCTCGACGTCTCTACCGGCAACTTTCTCATCAACCAATGTGACTGCCGGCATGCTGTTTTTGAGCCGGCCCTTGATGACCTCACCCGTATGCAGCCGGCGGAATTACTCATATCCGAAAATGATCAAAAGATCGTGGAGCCGTTGCTTGCAGACATTAAAAACATGCAGGGCAACATCTGCCTCACCATACGTGGAGATATTCATTTTGACAGGGAAACCGCCATAACCACCTTGACCGAACATTTCGGCACCACCGGCCTGGCAGGTTTTGGCTGTGAACAGCTGCCGGCGGGCACCAGGGCCGGAGGTGCGCTTCTGGCCTATATCCAGGAAACCCAAAAAACAGATATTTCCTATATCAAAAAAATCAGCCCTCTGGCCCAAAGCGGATACCTGGTAATCGACGACTCATCCCGCCGCAACCTTGAGCTTACGGAAACGATCATCGGCGGCAAGCGTACTGGTTCCCTTTTCTGGGTTCTGGACCTGACCTGCACACCAATGGGAGCCCGTTTTCTCCATAGACAGCTTCTCTTTCCCCTGCAGGACGAAGAAAAAATTCACCAACGCCTGGGCAGCCTTGAACATTTGCTTGGAGATATTTCTCTTCTGGAAAATATTCGGCTGATTTTCAAT
Organism: uncultured Desulfobulbus sp.; assembly: GCA_964623145.1. Classification (GTDB taxonomy): domain Bacteria; phylum Desulfobacterota; class Desulfobulbia; order Desulfobulbales; family Desulfobulbaceae; genus DRLX01. The sequence continues at coordinate 2,104 of CAZURY010000269.1, forward strand.
GAAATATACGATATTGAACGTCTTTGCAGCAGACTGGCTCTTGGTCAGGGAAATGCCCGGGATATGCACAGCCTGGGAATCTCTCTGTCCCGGCTGCCGGAAATTAAAAATCTGCTGACGGCAACGCCTCCCGGACTCCTGCGCTCCATTGGCGAGGACCTGGATCCGCTGCAGGATCTGCACAAATTGATTGCCGGGGCAATCCGGGACGATGCCCCTGTCTCGCTGCGTGACGGCGGCCTGATTAACAGGGGGTATAACAGGGAACTTGATGAACTGCTCACCCTTCTCCATGACGGCAAACAGCTCATCCTTGCCCTTGAATCCAGAGAACGTGAACGCTGCAGAATTCCCAAACTTAAAATCGGATACAACAGGGTGTTTGGCTATTTTTTTGAAGTCAGCCGCGCCCAGGCGGTGGATTTACCCGAAGACTTTATCCGCAAACAAACCCTGGTCAATGCCGAGCGCTTTATCACTCCGGAACTCAAAGAGCTGGAAAATAAAATTGCCACTGCTCAGGAGAAACGACTGGAACTGGAATACACCCTGTTCACCCAAATCCGTACTCACATCGCATCTCAGGCCGAACGATTGCTGCAGACGGCAGCGGCAATAGCTCAAATTGATTTTCTTGTTGCCCTGGCCCTGGCCGCAAAAAAATATCACTACACCAAGCCGTCAATAAACAGTAATCAGTCTATTACCATCGAAGAGGGACGGCATCCTGTTATAGAGCGGGCGCTGCCGGGCGGCAAATTTGTCCCCAATGATGTCCACCTTGACCAGGAAGAAAATGAACTCCTGATTATTACCGGACCGAACATGGCCGGAAAATCGACTGTGCTCAGGCAGACAGCCCTCATTGTCCTCATGGCCCATATAGGCAGCTTTGTTCCGGCAGACAAGGCCGATATCTGCCTTGTTGATCGTATCTTCACCCGGGTCGGCGCCATGGACGATCTGCGACGCGGCCAGTCGACTTTCATGGTCGAAATGAACGAAACCGCCAATATTCTTAATAACGCCACCCAAAACAGCCTGGTTATCCTTGATGAAATCGGTAGAGGCACTTCAACGTATGACGGTCTCTCAATCGCCTGGGCTGTTGCCGAAGAGCTGGTCAATAAAAATAATCTCGGTATCAAAACTCTCTTTGCCACCCATTATCACGAGCTGACCGAGCTGGCTGTAACCCATAAGCGTATTCAAAACTACTCCATTGCCGTCCGGGAATGGCAGGACTCCATAATTTTTCTCCATAAACTAATCAAAGGAGCAACCAACCGCAGTTACGGCATCCAGGTTGCCGCACTTGCCGGAGTGCCTAAGCCGGTGGTGCAACGGGCGAAGAAGATTTTACATTCCATTGAAGAGGGAGCATTGAACAAGGAAAGAAAAATCAGGCCGGACGTGGATCCGCAACCGCAACAGCTTTCCCTTTTTCAACCAGGGGAGAGTCGTCTTGAAAAACTGCTGCGTGGTATTGATCCAAACGCCACCACCCCCCTGGAGGCATTGCAGATTCTTTACCAGGCCCAACAACTGCTGCAGGAAGAAAAACGGCTCAGCGCCTGATTATTCCCCGCCTTTGTCTTTCCTTTATGGTATTCCCGGCCTTAAGATTAAGACAATTGATTTTACCTCGACGACAGGATACGGTATACTTATTTAAAGAATA